>JAADGR010000276.1 GCA_013152225.1 Calditrichota bacterium | reverse complement strand
TTTTCATTTTATCTGTTAATGATCATGACAGCCCTTTAGGTTCAGGGCAAGTCTATCAGCAATCCCGAAGGGATGCAATGATTATAGCATTCTTTTCATTCACAATTTCCAACCCCAAAGGGGTGGTAGAATAATTTGCTTTCTTTTAATACCATCCGCCATAGGTTTTCATTTTATCTGTTAACGATCATGACAGCCCTTTAGGTTCAGGGCAAGTCTATTAGCAATCCCGAAGGGATGCAATGATTATAGCATTTTTTTCATTCATAATTTCCAACCCCGAAGGGGTGGTATTATTAAATCTCTTTCTCATAAAACCGAAACGTTTTATACCTGTCCGCTTTCAAGTCCTCCAGGGCACCGATCATACGATCATTGGTTTCGACAATAATGGAACAGTCGGCCTCGGTGATTCCCATTTTGATGCCGTTTTCCACTGTGTTCAGATAAAAAACAATGTCAATTCCTCTGTGCCGATATTCTTTTAAAACGCCCATAGCCATAGTTCGAATGCGCTTGGTCTTTTTGAGTTCCTTCAAAATTTTTATCAGACCAAAAGGAAATAATTTACCATTAGCTTTTTTTAATGCCGGATTTGCATCGATCAGACTCATACTGAAACCAATACATTTGCCGTCCAGATAAGCAAGATAAGTCAATTCAGGAACAACGACATTTTTAAGTTCCGACGCCAGGTGTTTTAATTGCCCTTGGGAAAGTGGGACGTGTCCCCAGTTCTCCATCCACGCATCTTTGAAAATCACACCCACATCGTCGACAGCCTGAGCAAACTTTTTCATATCCAGCGGGACGATTTCCAGCCCTTTTTGCCGCAGAATCCGATCGCGTATTTTGTAATAAGAGGGTTTTATGGGAACATCCGCATAAACCTTAAAAGCATACCAGTCGATTGCCTTTTTGAAACCGGCACCCGTAACAAGATCATTGTAATATGGGGGATTGTGCGTAAGCATGACAACCGGCATGATGTCGTAGCCGTCGCAGAGCATTCCCGCTTCATCATAGATGGTGAAATTCATGGGGCCCAGTATTTTGGATTTGTTCTTTGATTTTAGCCATTGCATTGCATTGTCAAAAAGAGCATTGGCAACGTTTTGATCATCGATACATTCAAAGAAACCAAAAAATCCGGTTTCGGAATCGTGATATTTTTCATATTGATGATTTACGTGCGCAGAAATACGACCAACAGGGCGATCGCCGTCAAAAGCCATAAAGTATTCGGCTTCTCCGATCTCAAAAAATACGCCCTTGTTTTTATCCAGGAATTTGAGTTGTTCCGAATAAATTGGCGGCACCCAATTGGGATCATCGCGGTAAATTGTTTTTGCAAAATGAACAAATCGTCCAAGTTCTTTTCCGGTCGATACTTTTTTCACATTCAAGTCCATAATCCTATCCGCATTTCAGTTTATGAATTTTATTTATCCACTTTAGTTAAAACCGCTGAAGCGGTTGCCGAAAATTTTGTATCCGTTCTGTACACCACAATAAATTGTGGTGTTGGTTCAATTTGTCACAACACCATGATTTATCAGGGTGCCTATATTTTTCCTCAAAAAAAATATTGATATTTTGATAAATTTTTCTTATCATTAGCGTTTAATATTTCACAAGAAAGGACTGTTAATGGCACATCATAAATCGGCAATTAAAAGGATTCAGACAAACGCACGAGACAATGCGCGCAATCGCGTTTATTCAACGACTTTGAAAACGCAAATCAAAAAAGTTCGTGCTGCGCAAACCAAAGAGGAAGCGGAAGAGCAATACCGCAAAGCTTCATCTCTTTTGGACAAGATGGCAAACAAGGGAAAAATCCATAAAAACAAGGCGGCCAATCAAAAAGCAAAGTTAGCGGCTGTTGTAAGCCAATTAGAATCATAACCTGATTTTTCCCCTTACGGCCGGGTTAAACTTCTTTTCCTTCTATTTGGAATTACGGAGGCTTAATCCGGCTTTATCATTTAGTACCGCAAAATCCTTCGCAATGCTGTTAACTATGCATGATATAATTTGGTGACTCGGTTGTTATGACCACATCATGCGGATGGCTTTCATGCAACCCCGCCGTGGTAATTCTGATAAAGCGTCCTTTTTCCTTTAAATCCTTAATCGTTGCTGCGCCGCAATATCCCATTGCAGCACGCAAGCCGCCAAGCATTTGATAAATCACATCGTGCAGCTTTCCTTTGTGAGGCACTCTTGCTTCGATACCTTCGGGCACAAGTTTTTTAACGTCGCGTTCGCCTTCCTGAAAATAGCGGTCACCTCGTCCGCCTTTCATCGCGCTTAATGAGCCCATGGCGCGGTAGACCTTGTAACTTCTTCCTTCATAAAAGATCGTATCGCCGGGACTTTCTTCCGTGCCTGCAAGCATGTTGCCGAGCATAACGGTATCTGCTCCGGCAGCCAACGCTTTGGCAATGTCGCCTGTTTGTTTAATTCCACCATCTGCGATGAGCGGGACATTATGTTTTTGGCAAACCTCGGCACAATCCATAATCGCCGTGATTTGCGGAACGCCGGTTCCGGCAATAATTCGCGTTGTACATATAGAACCCGGGCCGATGCCCACTTTAATTGCATCTACACCTGCGGCAATCAGGTCTTCGGCAGCTTCGGGTGTTGCAATGTTTCCGGCAATAATTTCAATGTTAGGAAAGTCCCTTTTCAGCATTTCCAGGGTAAGGAGAACGCCGCGTGAATGACCGTGGGCTGTATCGACCACAAACACATCAGCACCGGCGTCGGCGAGAGCGGCTGTTCTTTCTTTTGTATCTTTCGAAACGCCGATCGCCGCACCAACCAGGAGGCGGCCATGTTTATCTTTTGTCGCACTGGGAAATCGTTTGCGATTTTGAATGTCCTTGACGGTTAATAGACCTCGCAAATGGTTTTCTTTATCGACGACCAGCAATTTTTCGATCCGATATTTTTGCAATATTTTTTCTGCGCTCTCCAGCGATGTACCGACGGGTACGGTGACTAAATCTTTCTTTGTCATTAACGCGGTTACGCGCTTGTTCAGGTCGGTTTCAAAACGGAGGTCGCGGTTGGTTAAAATACCGACCAGCTTTTGTCCGTCAACAATAGGAATACCGGAGATATGGTAGCGCGCCATCAATTCCATAGCTTCGCCCACTTTGCGGTCGGGGGAAAGAGTGATCGGATTCATGATCATGCCGCTCTCGGAACGCTTCACGCGGTCTATTTCACCCGTCTGGACATCGATGCTGCAATTTTTGTGCATGATGCCGATTCCGCCCTCCCGGGCAAGAGCAATAGCCATTTTCGCTTCCGTAACCGTATCCATTGCCGCGCTGACAATCGGAATGTTCAGGGAAATATTTCGTGTTAAGCGGGTGCGTAAATCAACATCCTTCGGCAGCACATCCGATTTGTTGGGAATGAGAAGCAAATCATCAAAAGTGTATCCCTTTTTAATCGTTTTTATCATTTTTCCTCTCCGTAATTATAATGAGCCGATCGAATCTTCGACAGCCTTTTCAATGGCTCCCTTTCGCACAAGCTCTTTAATTTTTTCAATGTCTTTTTGTAACAATCTGTCCTTTTGCATTGTCGGTATATTTTCGCGAATGACCCTGTAGGCCGGGCCGGTTCCTTTGCCGGGTGCAAGGTCTTGGCGAAAATCCATTGCCTGACAGCCGGCAAGCAATTCGATGCCAATGACGGTTTCGGCGTTTTCAACAACCTCCATGGCTTTGCGCGCAGCGTGTGTTCCCATGCTGACGAAATCTTCCTGATTCGCGGACGTGGGAATAGAGTCCACAGAAGCCGGATGACTCAGGACTTTATTTTCCGAAACCAAGGCTGCTGCCGTCACCTGCGCCATCATGAACCCGGAGTTGGTGCCGCTTTCCGTTGCTAAAAACGGCGGCAAACCGCTTTGCGCCGGATCCATCATATTTTCCAGCCTTCTTTCAGAAATATTGGCAAGCTGCGCTATGGCAATAGCCATTGTGTCGCACGCCAGAGAAATTGGCTGACCGTGAAAATTCCCGCCGGACAAAACTTCTCCTTGTTCGTAAAAAATCAGTGGATTATCTGTTGCCGCATTTATTTCAGTATCGATGACCTCTTCGACGTATTTAAGCGCATGACGCACAGATCCATGAACCTGGGGAACGCAACGGGAACTGTAAGCATCCTGGACTTTGCCGCAATCCTTGTGGGATTCAACGATGGCACTGTCAGCCATCATGCTCTGCATGTTTTTCCCGACTTTGATCTGATCCTTAAAACCCCTGGCTCTTTGTATGCGTTCATCAAATGCAACTTTGGAATGCAGCAAACTTTCTACTGTAATCGCCCCGGCAATATCTGCCAGCTTGAGCAGGCTTTTCGCCCGCAGCAGCGCCAGTGCTGCATAAGCCGTCATAATCTGTGTCCCGTTTAAAAGGGCCAGGCCCTCTTTGGCAGCGAGCGTGATCGGTTTCAGGCCCGCACGTTGAAGAGCGGCCTTTCCATCGAGCTTTTCACCATTATACCATGCCTCCCCAAGGCCAAGCATAACGAGTGTACTGTGGGCTAATGGAGCCAAATCTCCCGAGGCGCCGACAGACCCTTTTTGCGGAACACATGGAATCACATTTCGATTCAGCATTTCGACAAGAAATTCCGCAATCATGGGGCGGTTACCGGAATAACCGGAACAAAGAGCATTTGCTTTAAGCAGCATCGCTGCCCGGACAATATTGGCAGGAATCAGGAGGCCTGTTCCACAGGAATGACTGAGAACCAGATTGAGTTGCAGTTCTTCGATTTCATCGGGCGGGATGTGAACGTTTGCCAGTTTGCCAAAACCGGTATTTACACCGTAAATCGTTTTGCCGCCGGCTACAAGTTTTTCAATACAATCGCGTGATTTTTGCATTCGCTCCATAGCGTCGGAAGCAATCTCAACCTGATCGCCCGATTCAGCCACGCGGTAAAGCCGGTTCAGATCCAAAGAATGACCATCAATGGAAATTATGCTCATAACGAATAAACCTTTAAAAGTAATTATAAAACAAGTTTAAAGATATTTTGTCAAAGAATCAACAAATTAATCTGCGTATTTCATAATTTTCTCTACTCTTATTAGAACCTGAGCCTTTGCCTGCACCGTTGCTTTGCATTCTTATTCATGCCTCCTATTGTATCTCCCCTGCTCATTGTTTACTGATAATCTTAAATATATAGAATATAGTGGAAGGGTTGATGATGAAGTGTGTTATTTCTGTTCTGTGTCTTCTTTTATCGTTTCTCCCGGCATTCTCACAAAACAACAAAATCCTCAAAATTGGTGTTTTAGCGGACAGAGGTGTCGATAAATGCTTTCAAACCTGGGAGCCAACTGCAAAATACCTGAGCCATGAAATTCCGAACTATCAATTCAAAGTTATTCCTCTTTCTTTTCAAGAGTTCATGGCATCTGCGGAGAACGAGTGGGTCGACTTTGTTATTACAAATCCTGCTCTGTATGTGCAGCTAGAAATGAAGGATGGCGCTGTAAAAATCGCAACAATACGCAGACTGGTAAAAAACCGGGTTCTGGCGGTATTCGGCAGTCTCATTTTCACAAGAACCGATAAGAAAAAAATCAGGACTGTTCAGGACTTGTTAAACAAGCGTGTTATGGCTGTCGAAAAATTTTCTTTCGGTGGCTGGATTATGGCTGAGAGGCTTTTCAAGGAAAGCAAGATAGTTCCTGAGCATGATTTTAGCAGCTTGCTTTTCGCCGGGAGTCAGGATTCGGTTGTTTATGCTGTACGCAAGGGAATCGTCGATGCGGGCATCATCAGAACCGGGATTTTCGAAGAACTTGTTGCAACAGGAAAAATTAATCCTATGGGATTTGCCGTCATCAACAATCATCTGACAAAGGATGATACTTTTCCTCTCATGCATTCCACATCTCAATATCCGGAATGGCCTATCGCCAAATTGAAACATGTTCCCAATTCAATAGCAGAACGAGTTGAAGCAAAACTTTTGCAAATGCCCCAAAATCATCCGGCGGCAGTAGCAGCACGTATTGCAGGATGGTCACTTGCATTGAATTACCAGCCGGTGCATAAATGCCTCGAAGAATTAAAACTTCCTCCTTATGAGCATTTCGGCCAAATCATGTTTATGGATGCATTAAAGCAATATTGGCATTTCGTTTTGGCCGGTATCATTATTTTTGCAATCATCATAACTGCTCTGGTTATGTTGACGAATTATTCTAACAAACTTTTAAAGTCCGAAGAAAAAATTAAAAAGGAATTATTCGAACGAAAAAAAATACAACATGAATTAAAAGATCAAAAAGCCTTCCTGGAAACTGTTCTTGATTCATTATCGCAACCCTTTTATGTTGTCGACGTTGAGACCCGGAAAATCCTGATGGCAAATTCTGCTGCCAAAAACCTGGACAACATACAAAATACAACCTACTACCAACTTTCTCATCACAGGGCGGAGCAATGCGAAGAGGAAGGCCATCGCTGCCCTCTTGAAGAAGTAAAAAAAACCAAAAAGCCGGTGTTTCTTGAGCATGTTCATCGTTTGCTGGCTGGAGAAGAGAGAGTTTTTGATGTTCACGCTTTTCCAATCTTCAACCAGGACGGTGATGTCATTCAAATGATCGAGTACTCGATCGATGCCACGGAGCGCAAAAGAACCGAAGAGAAATTCCACAGGCAGCAAATGCTTTTAAACGATATTTTTCATAATATTCAGGAAGGCATTGGCATTATCGATTCTAACGATAATATAATTTTCTCCAACCCTGCGTTTGCCGAAATTTTTGAAACCAATACGCCGTCCCTCATGGGCATGAACCTGGCGGATTTGTTTGACAAAAAATCGCGGGAAATTTTAGAAGCAAATAAGCAAGAACGCGAAAAGGGAGAGATTACGACTTCCGAATTGACATTTATTTCCGAATATGGAAAAAGAAAGGAACTGCTGGTCACATGCTCCCCGCGATATAACGAAAAAAATGAAATAAAGGGCGCTTTCGGTACAATCGTCGACATTACGGAGCGGAAAAATGCGGAAAAGGCACTACAGGCCCAGTTCAAATTTATCGAAATACTTTTGGATACAATACCGACACCGGTATTTTACAAAGATGAAAATTTTGCTTACACGGGATGTAATAAAGAATTTGAAAAAATGATGGGGTTACCCAAAAAAGATATTATTGGCAAAACGGATTTTGCTCTTACATCCCGCGAATTCGCAGAAAAGTATGACAAAATGGATCGTGAATTATTACAAACGCAAAAAGCCCACGCATACGAAACAGTGGCGAAATATGGAGATGGTTCGCTCCACACTGTCATCGTCAATAAAACAGTTTTCAAAAATGCCACCGGGGAGATTGGCGGCATAATTGGCGTCGCCCTGGACATTAGCGACCAAAAACGAGCTGAAGAGATGTTGTCGAAAAGTGAAAAGCGCCTAAAGCAGGCCCAACGGATTGCCAAAGTGGGCAGCAGTGAATGGAATGTGGATGAAGACACAGCCATCTGGTCGAGTGAAATGTTTCGCATACATGGGACAACAGAAAAAAAAATAATCAGGAATTTCAGATCGTATTATCTCAATCTGGTCAGTCCGGAAGATATCGAAAAGATGCAGCGCATACTTGACATAGATTCATCTTCCCAACGGGATGAGCCGGTAGAATATCGGATCGTAAAACCGGATGGTGAGATGAGATGGATGAAAAGTGTATTCCTGGACATTGGGAGAAATGGAAATGATGATTCATTAAAAGTTATCGGCACATCGCAGGACATCACCGAACAAAAACAATACGAAGCGGAACTTGAGAAAGCGAAGGAGGCTGCAGAAAAAGCCAACAAGGCCAAAAGCGTTTTTCTGGCCAATATGAGTCACGAAATCCGAACGCCGATGAATGCTATATTAGGTTTTGCGGAAATTCTGAGACAGAGCATCAAAGACGGCGTGCAAAAGGAACAGGTTGAAGCGATAGCTTCAAGCGGCAAAACCCTTCTGAGTTTGATCAACGACATTCTCGACCTGTCGAAGATCGAGGCCGGAAAGCTGGAATTGCAGCCACGTTCGGTTGATACTTTTTCCATTTTTGAAGAAATGAAAACCATCTTTTCCTGGAAAGTCCGGGAAAAAGGTCTGGAATTTATAATGGAAATTGATCCGGCACTACCGAAAGCCCTGATTTTGGATGAGGTTCGCATTCGACAGATTCTTCTTAATCTTGCCGGTAATGCGGTAAAATTCACAGATAAAGGTTACATTAAATTATCGGTGGAAAAAGATTACACACAAGAAGATCATTCAATGCTTAATCTTGTTTTTTCCGTGGAAGATACCGGCATCGGCATAGAAGAGCGGCAGATTAAAAAGATATTTGACGCCTTTAGTCAACAGGAAGGTCAAAGCATAAATAAATATGGCGGCACCGGATTGGGGCTGGCAATTACTAAAAGGCTGGTTGAAATGATGGGCGGCAGCATTTCGCTCGAAAGCGAGATAGGCAAAGGCAGCAAATTTATTGTGACACTGAAAAATATAAATGTTGCCTCGGTGATCGAAAAACCGGATAAAAATGATGAGGATTCTCCGGGTTCTATCAGATTTCACAAATCCCGAATTCTAGTTGTAGATGATGTCCCTGCAAACAGACTGCTTGTCAAAGGCTTTCTCAGCGGTGAGCATGGAATCGAATTGTTTGAAGCTGAAAATGGCAAAGAAGGAATTGAGAACGCCCTGAAATATCAGCCTGATCTCATTTTGATGGACATTAAAATGCCTGTGATGGACGGCTATGCAGCTATTAAATATCTCAAGAGCGATAACAATTTAAAACACATTCCGATTATTGCACTCACCGCTTCCGCCCTCTTGAATGAAGAACAAAAGGTAAAAGACATCGGCAGCGATGGATATTTGAGAAAACCGGTTTCAATGACGCAGCTTTTTAAAGAACTCACGAGATTCCTGCCTTATGAAAAGCTTGAGGATAAGCGACTTGAGCAGGAATTTCATGAATTTGAAATCGACACAATGACGCAAATGAGCGTGGAGAAAAAAGAATCTTTGCGCAAGTTTTTGCTTTCATCGAAAGAAGAACTTGCCGGCGAATGGGAAAATGTTCATAATTCCCTGATTATCGAAGATATCGAATCCTTCGGTGAAAAGATCAAACATCTCGGTGCTGAAAATCAGGTAGATGTTTTGAAGGAATACGGTGAAAAAATTCTCACAGAAGCGCAAAAATTTGATATCGACGGCCTGACAAAAACACTTGATTTCTTTCCCCAATTAATAGAAAACATATAGAATGGAGTTGTAAAATGGAAAGCAGGGTAGAAAACGATGATAAAGCACTGATATTTATTGTCGATGACGTTGCAAAAAACTTGCAAGTATTGGGTACAATTCTCAAGCGGCAAAACTATAAAATTGCATTTGCTACCAACGGCAAGCAGGCGCTTGAAAACATCAATAATATTTCACCCGACCTGATTTTGCTCGACGTTATGATGCCCGAACTCGACGGCTTCGAGGTCTGCAAAAGACTCAAAGCGGATGAGAAGGCAAAGGACATTCCCGTCATTTTTCTGACAGCAAAAACTGAAATTGAAGATGTGGTCAATGGGTTTGAGTTGGGTGCGGTCGATTATGTGACCAAGCCTTTCAATGCCACCGAATTGCTGGCAAGGGTCAAAACGCACGTCGAACTCAAACGCTCACGAGAAAAGCTTCAGGAGCTTGTGGCGACAAAGGATATGTTTTTCTCCATCATCGCTCATGATTTAAGAAGCCCCTTTGCAACAATTTCTGCATTCATTTCACTCATTTCAAAATACTTTGGAGAAATTCCAAAAGAAGAAATCGACGAACTGCTGGAATCGTTGAAGGAAACGTCCGATTCCACAAGAGAATTGCTGGATAATCTTTTGCAATGGTCCCGTTCCCAGACGGGAACAATTCAATTCAGTCCCGAAATGGTTGCAGTCGGGAAAATGATTAAAACCAATCTCGGATTATTGACTGAAACTGCGGAGAATAAAAAAATATCCTTAAAACCCAGGCTTGATTTTACGGGAGAAATTAAAATCGACAAAGATATGATAGATCTCGTGATCAGAAATTTGCTGATCAATGCGCTGAAATTCACTCCCAGCGGAGGGGAGATAACAGTGGCAACCCAAAAGACGGACGGGACTGTAGAAATTAGCGTGAATGATACGGGTGTTGGTATAGCACCTGAAATGATCCCCAAGCTTTTTTCCGTAGCCGATAAAATTTCCACTGTGGGAACAGCGGGAGAAAAAGGCAGCGGCCTGGGACTCATTCTCTGCAAAGAATTTGTTGAAAAGCATGGCGGAAAACTTGTCGTGGAAAGCCGGGTTGGTGAAGGAAGTTCGTTCAGGATTCAATTGCCGGCGAATGGTTCGCAAAGGCAGCAAACCTGATTTTATATGAGAAACTTTTAATGTCGCGGGGGTTCACCTTTGTTCATTTGAGAATTAAAAGATGTAACAGAACGCAGCGTGTCATTCAGAAGGAATCTTGTCGGGAAAACGCTGGAATTGGTGGTTCTATTATTTAATTGTCCAGCCAACAAGATTCTTACTGAATGACGAGTCGGCTTCGCATTGCTCAGTTAGCAGTATACAGAAAAGACCTCAAAGGTCTGAGAGACCTTTGAAGTCTGGAAATTAAAGTTTCCTGAACGTTACAAAACGGTTGATTTTATTTCGTACGAGTTTTACTTTTTCACAGCCTGCAAAAGTCGATCTTCCAGCGAGGAAAGTTCATCTTTTAATCCCTGAGGGAGTTTGTCTCCGAAGGTTTTGTAATGTTCCCTGATACTTTCCACTTCCTTCAACCACAATTCAGGATCGACAGTTAAAAGCGCGGCCATTTCCTGATCTGAAATATCGAGGCCGGTCCGATCGACAGCATCCAAAGCAGGCACATTTCCAATGGGGGTTTCAACCGCATTCCCGGAACCATTGCAACGCTCGAAAACCCATTTGAGCACGCGGCTGTTTTCGCCATATCCGGGCCACAACCAGTTACCTTCCGCATCTTTGCGAAACCAATTCACATAGAATATCTTTGGCAGCTTGTCGGGAGTCGTTCTCCCTTCAATGGAAAGCCAATGGCTGAAATAATCACCCATGTTGTATCCACAGAACGGCAGCATGGCCATGGGATCGCGGCGAAGAACGCCAACTTTTCCTGCAGCAGCGGCGGTTCGTTCCGAAGAAACAATGGATCCGAGAAATGTCCCGTGCTGCCAGCTTAAAGCCTGATGAATCAGCGGAATGACACTCGGCCTTCGTCCTCCAAAAAGAATGGCGGAAATCGGAACGCCGGTAGGATTTTCCCAGTTCGGATCGATGACCGGGCATTGTGCTGCCGGTGCGGTGAAACGTGCATTGGGATGGGATGAAAGTTTGTCCGAATCCGGCGTCCACTCCTCGCCAATCCAGCTCGTTAATTTTGCCGGTGGTTCGTCTGTCATGCCTTCCCACCAAACATCGCCGTCGGGGGTCATGGCTACATTTGTAAAAATTGAGTTTTTGGTCAAAGAAAGCATGGCATTCGGATTCGATTCCATTGAAGTACCGGGAGCCACGCCAAAGAAACCTGCCTCGGGATTGACGGCGTAGAGTCGGCCGTCTTTGCCAAAAGCCATCCAGGCGATGTCATCGCCGACTGTTTCCACTTTCCAACCCGGCAGAGTAGGAATAAGCATGGCCAGATTCGTTTTACCGCACGCGCTGGGAAACGCTGCGGCAATATATTTTTTCTCGCCTTCAGGAGAAGTAATACCCAGAATGAGCATGTGCTCCGCCATCCAGCCCTGTTCTTTCGCCATTGCCGAAGCAATGCGCAAAGCAAAACATTTTTTCCCCAACAGGGCATTGCCGCCGTAACCACTGCCATAAGACCAGATTGCTTTTTCTTCCGGGAAATGACTAATGAATTTATTGTTTGCATCGCAGGGCCAGGGAACATCCTTTTCCCCTTCTGCCAAAGGTGCACCTACGGAATGCAGGCATTTGACAAAATCGCCTTCAGCGCCCAAGACATCGAGAACCGCCTGACCCATGCGCGTCATAATACGCATGTTGGTCACAACATAAATCGAATCGGTAAGTTCAATGCCGATATGCGATATTTCCGAACCCAGGGGGCCCATGCTGTACGGGATTACATACATGGTGCGACCCTTCATGCTTGCTTTAAAATGTCCACGAAGTGTGTCCTTCATTTTCTCAGGGTCCATCCAGTTATTGGTTGGTCCTGCGTCTTCTTCTCTTTTCGAGCAAATAAAAGTCCTGCCCTCGACGCGGGCAACATCGGCAGGATCAGAGCGCACGAGGTAACTGCCGGGTCTTTTTTCTTCGTTCAATTTGATAAAGGAACCACGGGCTACAGCTTCATCGCAAAGGCGATCATATTCTTCCTGGGAACCATCACACCAGTATATCTGATCGGGCCGGCACATTTCAGCCATTTCCTCTACCCATTTTTTTAGTTTTTTATTTTCAGTCATAATCTCTCCTTTGTGTATTCAATTTGGATGTATTCGTCGAAAGCTTTGAATCGACTGTTTTATTGTGTTTTAAAGGTTAAGGAAGGAATAACGGAATTTTGGCCAAGATTAATTTAAACAACAGATTTTACAAAAGATTTAGGTCATTGTCAACAGGAATTGCTCATACAAAAAGATTCTCCTCAACACGGAAAAAAAAAGAGTTGAACAAATTGATGCACTATGTTTCAATATGAACAGTAGATGGGTAAAATATGCCACGTTTGGGACAGGAATTGGTCAAGAAACCTCGAAAAATTGAATCTCCTTTCCGACAGTTATTTCTTTCTCAAGATTTTTTACCGGGAACCTTGATTTTATTACAAATAAAATTGATCTTTCGCATTCGTTTTTTACCATCAGAGGACGTAAAAAGCATCCAATGGCACAAAAGTTGTCTGTTCTTTAAATAAGAGAGTTGGCCGACTGCTTTTATTTGATTGGTTATCGATAAAGTCCTTTTCTAATCAGGTTATGCTCGTTTTGTGAAAGAAACGTTTTGTGACTAAAATCATGCTACGGGGAATGGAAACAGCGTAGATTTTGTTAGATTCTTTATTTTAAATGCCACAAATTCCATTGGAGGAAATAATGCAACCACAAAAAAGAGGGAGTATGAAAATAAAGATTGCTTTGTTTTTCATATTCATAATTCTCGGCCTGGCCTCTTGTGGTTTCGTCTATAATCAATATGTTGTAGCACCTGAGAATAATTTGCATCAGCTCTCACAGTCGGTTTATGAGCAAAAAATAGTCGCATCTATTGACAAGGAACGCCAAACAAGTATCGCCAAAATAGTGGATATTATATCCCGATATAATAAAAAAATAGACGAAAAAACAGAGACCGCGATAGCAAATGAAATCTATGTTATGAGTCGCAAATACCCTAATCTCAACATTGATTTCATTTGCGCTACGATTACCCACGAAAGCGCCAAAACCTGGGATCCGAAAATAACTTCAAAAGTAGGGGCAATGGGGCTAATGCAGGTCATGCCGACGACCGGTGCATTTCTTGCAGTAGAAGAGGGATTGGAATGGATATCGTCGGATATGTTGTTTGATCCGATAATTAATATTCGTCTTGGCTGCCGTTACCTGAGCGAAATGGTTAAAATGTACGAAAAGGACGGCGGCCTGGCCGCGTACAATGGCGGCCCGAAACGCGCGGAAATGTGGCTGGCCGCTAATCGCAACAACAAAATTTTATATGCCGAAACCCGTGCTTATGTCCCGGCAGTGATGAAACTTTACAAGGAATTCAGGCTCGAGGATCGAATGTAGCCTCTGCAATTTTTTTAATATGATTATGCAAATGCCTCAGCTAAACATCTTTTCGGCAAGGAGTGCGGCGCCTTTATGCGCCGCAGTGCAATCCATAAAGGGATTGCACTCCGATTATTACCGCAATTTTGCACTAGCTGAAATATCTGCATAATCATATTTTTTTAAAAAAAGGCGGCTTTGGCTGCCTTTTTTTATACCTGCCAGCACTCCCTGCTTATCAAATAACAAGTGATGTCACTTTAGTTCTTGCTTTTTTCAAATTAAATGAATATTATATCAAAGCTGAGAACAATAATAATGGTACGATACAGAAAAACAGTATACTCAAAAGCCAAGTAAATCGTATACAACATAGTTCCTTTAAAATACAACACTTTACTCTTGTTTTTTTAAACTTTTTGAAAGAAAAAGCAATAAAAAACTACCTGCCAAACAATACAAAAACGGAGATTATCGTATCCCCGAGCGTAACTTTATATAAATCAACATTCGAGATAGTATGCTGTCGGAAAGAACCCCAGGATTGAAACTGGATTGAGACTGAAGAACAAGATTTTTTGCGATAGTGGACAAAACCATGGGGAAGAAAAGACTACCGGTTGGGGTGCAGGCTGTGGCGTACAATCCGACCTTCATTTTCATCGCACAAACCTGTGAATTCTCCAGTACTATCATCTGTAACCCCTGACACAGTACCTATGCTCATTCTCTAATTCCTTACCTGCAATTATTCTCATTTTACCGAATCAGTATTATTAAAAATTGAACAGAATCCCCGAATCCTTTAAGCGAGCCAATCATCCAAATAGATAGCGTCGATCGAGGATAAACGGCATCGTGACCTAACATTGATAATGGAAAATTTATCCCGGGCTAACGAAAAGGAAGAGCAAATGGTAAATGAGGAAAGATTTCTCTCGGGCAAGTCATATCATAATTTTTTACAAGATGCAGATGAATATGCAGAATTGTACGAACATCATTATAAAAGGACTTTAATTACCGAACGTGATTCGCAACTCTTAAAAAAACTGGGAAAACTAAATATTCTTGTACTAACAGAAATCAAATGCCCGGATTCTGTAACCGTCCTGCCTGTGCTGCAGAAATGGAGCGAAAGTCATGACGGGATAAAAATGCGCATTCTCGAAAGAGATGAGAACCTGGAAATAATGGACAACTATTTAACGAACGGTGGACGAGCCATTCCCAAGCTCATCTTTTACAACCGGACATTTCAAGAGATTGGTAACTGGGGCCCCCGCCCTGCTGAAATTCAGGCGTTTTATGAAAAACAGCGGGAGCAAATCAAAGCCGGAAAAACGGATAAAATGGATATACATAAAAAAATGCGGCAAATGTATGCAAAAGAACGCGGACGCAGTATTATCAGGGAGATTTCCGCTTTACTTGAAAACAATCCCGTTTTGAAAAACGAAGGATAAAGCCGTCCTCTTGGGTATTCGCATTCAAACTTTAAACCACCCCGAAAAATTACCTGGAATTTTCAATCCAATTATCCTATATTTTCAATGCCTGAAAGGGAGAAAATCGTTTTGCTGTCTGTCCGATCCGGGATGGAAATGGGACATTGACTTGAGGTCTCAAAGAATAAATCAGGGAGATTAAAAATGTCCGAATTAACGCGAAGAGATTTTGCAAAACGCTTCACCGCTAGTCTGGGTGCCGCAACGGTTGCTATGGGCGCCGGTCACGACGCGCAAGCCAAACCGCGCAAAAGACCAAACATTGTTTTTATCAGTTCCGATCAGCACAGCTACAAATACACCGGCTACGCCGGACATGACATTGTCAAAACACCAAATCTGGATCGGATCGCCAAACAAGGCGTAGCATTCACCAGCGCTTACACCGGTCACCCTGTCTGCGTGCCGGGACGTACCGGCATGATGACCGGTATGTTTGCCTCGGATTGCAATTCATTTTGTAATTCGACGGTATGGGACGGTAGTCATCCGACGTGGGGGCTTGTTCTGAAAAATGCAGGCTATTATTGCCGGGCCATCGGCAAGCTGGACCTGAACGATGATTTCGATATGGGATTTGAAGAAATCGAAACAACCCATGGCCATCGTCATAACCCGGACATTACTTCACTTTTCCGCCGGCCCGTGGCCTATCGTATGGGGGAACGCCCCGGCGTGGACGGTCATCCGCGTGAAGAACGCCATGAAGATGCTTCGCGTGCGGAACTTGCGCTCACTTTCCTGACAGAGGATAAAAAAGAGATCAAAAAGCCGTGGGCATTGTACGTTGGATTTACAGAACCGCACCCAAAGTTCGTTGCCCTGCAAAAATACCGGGACATGTATCCTGTTTACAACATGGACATGCCAAACATCCCGCCGGGGCACCTGGAAAATCTGCACCTGGATTTTCAGGAATTGCGCCGTTTTAAACGTATTGCCACGCCGATCCCCGAAGACCGAATTCGCCGCGCCCGCGCCGGTTATTACGGTATGATCACCGAACTGGATGAGTACATCGGCAAAATATGGGATGAACTTGAGCGAAGCGGCGAACTGAAAAACACGCTTTTCATTTATACTTCGGATCATGGAGAATCTTTGGGCGAACACGGGTTGTGGTATAAAAATAATTTGTACGATGTGGCGGCGCGCGTGCCGCTGGTCATGGCCGGTGCAGGCTTGCCAAAGGGCGTGGCCATCGATACGCCGGTGGCCCACGTCGATGTTGTGGCGACAATACTGGAAATGGCGCGAACAAAAACAGCTTCACCTCTGCGCGGGCACAGTCTTATTCCCATGATGTTCGGCAAAAGCGGCAATCATCCGGGCTATGCCTTTAGCGAATGCCATTCGGAAGGCAATCCCACCGGCTCTTTTATGATCCGCAAAGGTGACTGGAAATATATCCATTTCACCTGGTACGACGATCTGTTGTTCAATGTCAAAGAAGATCCGGGTGAGTTCAACAACCTGACAGGTAAACCGGAAACAGCCGAGATTCAGGCCGAACTGCAAGCGATTCTGAATTCACTCGTGGATAGCGAAGAGCTGACGCTGCGCGCTTTTCATGCCCAGGAAAAAATGCTCAAAAACATGGCCGAAACCATGTCCGAGGAAGAATTGTTCGAGACATTCAAAGGACGCATGGGAACGGGGCAGGCACGCGCACTGGCAAAGAAATGTCTAAATATATGATGCAGTGGCGTCGCGACGCAGATGTACTTTTTAGACATGTCATTGCGAGCGAAGCGAAGCAATCTGGATGTCGACTAACATCCTGTTTTATAAAGACCGCTTCCCCGATAATTCGGGGTAAACTGTCGCTCCGCTCCTCGCGATGACAGGCGCTTCGATTTAAATCTTTTATATTTTGCAGTACATCACAAACCTTTTTCTTGTTTTCCGGTATAATCCTCCAATTCATTGAGCAATCCACTTTTTAATTGGAGGTTAAAATGAAAACAACAGCACTCACACTACTAGCGGCGCTGGTTGTTCTCCTTGCGTGCAGCAAGAATCCGGTTAACGAAGAGCAGCCACAGCAACCGGCACTACCGCCCGCAGGTTCCATGACAGTCGATCTTTCCACATTCGGTAAAACCCTCGCCAAACCGGCTGAAACCACTTCACAAAACAATTTCAACAACGCAGCCATACGTGTGGCATTTGTCAATTCACTGGTTTTCGTCAACATGGCCATTCCCACCACACTGTTTGCCGCGGCAATCTCACAAAATCCGACCCTGAAAGATGACGCAAAATTTCACTGGGTTTATCAGCAGACAATCGGATTGACAACTTACGAAGCGGATTTGGCAGGCTGGGTTGATGTCAACACCAAAAGGGTGAACTGGGAGATGTACGTGACGAATCCAAAATTCAACCCTGCGCTGTCAAAATTTAAGTGGTACGACGGCTGGACAAATACCGACAACAATTCAGGGCAATGGACTTTTTACAATCCGCAGAAACCCGACGCGGCAGAAAAAATGCTCACGATTAATTGGGAACATAATAGCGCGGAGGATGCGAATCTTGCTTTTGCCAATGTTTGGGATGGCCACGCCGAAAAGGGAGACACGCTTCGCTATGTCGTAAAGGATACCGACCGTTCCATGATGTTCTATGACAATTCAGAGAATTTAACATGGACCATCTTTTGGGATGCAGTAACGACTGCAGGATACCTTCATGTCCCCGGCTATAACAATGGCGATCCTGCATATTGGGATGAACATCACAACGACATTCAGGCCCCCTGACAAACGAACAGCCCTGAAAGGGCGAAATAAAAACTTGAATACTTTACCCCTTTGGGATAATGAAATGCAATCAAAATAAAAGAAAATTCGTCGCGACGATGGGGCAATACCATGCAGCCCGAGCCGGCACCCTGTGGAAATATTTTCCTCCGTCCCAAGTTCCAGCTTGGGACGGAAAAAACTTTAGAAGCTCAGCTTCTTCATGAAGTGCAGTACATATAGGCTATAAATACATAACATTCCAGAAAAAGCGATCGCCGATTTGCAAGTGATCATCGAAAAGCACTACATGTAATCTGAACTGCGGATACTGCTGCAAAAAGTATTCATATTTTTTCTTGTTGAAAAGTTTTGCATGAAGCTTTGCTTCCAGGGCAATTTTATGCGGAAGGACAAAATCTATTTCACTCATATTTTGAGTTCGCCAGAATTTTATATCATCTATTTCAAAATGATGGTAAAGATGGATAAAAACAAGATTCTCAAAATAATATCCTCTATCCAGCCGAATGTCAATAGGAGAGAAATTACCGAGCAGTGCGTTTCGCAAACCGGTATCCGGCAAAAAAGCTTTCGGCATTTTTCTTATCTCTTTTCGCAAATTGCGATAAAACGGCTTTATCAGCGCGATGTGAAAAGATTTTTGCATAACGTACAAATAATTATTCAACGCCGTGGTCGAAAGTCCCAGGAGTTGCCCGACCTGGTTCTGATTGAACAGCGCTCCACTTTTCTCGGCAATTAATTTTAGTATCTGCATATATTTTTCGGGGTAATTCAACCTGGCTTCCAGAACGTCCTTTTTGATATAAGAATTTATTAAATCTTCAAGCTTGCGCATTTTGAAATCCCGTTCCCTTTCTATAACAACGCCGGGGTACCCTCCAAAGCAAATGAAATCAGAATAATATTTTTTCAATTCATTCTGGCGGATAAGAGGAATTGATTGGTAATAATCAAAATTTTCAGTTGCTATTCCCGGTTTTAATAATCCTGCGAGGTCCTCCCGTTGTTGAAAAATGAGGTATTCACGAAAGCTAAGCGGTTTGAGATGAAAAATTTGCTTTCTTCCAACAAGAGAATCTTTGAACTTTCGATCCATGTAGAACGAAGATGAACCTGTTGCAACTATTTTGATTCGATCATGAAATTGATCAAAGATAAATTTCATGAAATGTGTCGGATCATTCAAATATTGTATTTCGTCGATCAGGACAAATACTTTGTCCTGTTCAGGCAAAATCGAGCCAATAATTTTGAACAGGTTTTCGGGATTCTGATTTAACAAGTTCAAATAATCATAATTTTCCAAAGTTAAATAAAAGAACGTTTTCCCCTGTCTTTGCAACTCCGCTTCCACTAATTTTAAGCAGGTTGTCTTTCCTGTCTGCCTGGCTCCATGAATGATGATTATCTCGGGCCGTTCCAACCACCTGTAAATATCTTTCATGATTTCACGCGGATACATAGGTATTTTCCCTTTTACAAATAAATAATATCGGATAATATTTACTTTTAAAATAAATATTATTTTGATAAAATCAACAGAAAAATCAGGAATCCTGAATTATTTTGAAAAGCTATAACGGATTCAATTTTTAAGCCGGATTTAGAGTGAGGAGATAATTTTGATGGGGGAAGCAAAAAACATAATGGCCGTCAGGGCACTGCCAAACACCCGGAGCCTCGCCAAGCGAGACATCCGGGGTTTTTTAACAGTCTCCAAAGGTTTTTGGCAACCTTTGGGGTCATTTTGCGAAACTTATTTTTTCCACGGCGGTACTTCCGGCAGCAGGGCTTCGAATTCTTTGATCAACTTGGCTTCATATTCCTTTGTGTACTCGCCGTTTTTAAATCTATCCGCCGCTTCTTTGAAAAAGAATTCCCACGATTCATCTTCCTGTCCCGGCTTGATGGGGAAAAAGAGCGCGTCGTTTGCGCGGGCGGCTTTCATGTCGCCGGGCGCGTCGCCGATCATTAACACTTTGCCGGATTCGTATTTTCCGTTCGAAGCAAGGTGAATGTGCTCCTTTTTGCTACCCATTTCCTGTCCGGCGATGATGCGCGTGTATTTGGCAATGTCATGCTCCTCCCATTCGCGCACAAGCGCTTCGTTAGGCGTGGCGGAGCAAACAATGACATCCGCCCATTGAGAAATGTTTTCCAGGCTTTCGCGAACAAAAGGAAACGGCGGCACATCGTGAACCATATCCGCAACGGTTGCATTCACCGCCTCGCTCCATTCCAGGGCCTGTGTTAAAACGGGATCGCCGGTTTTTTCTACTTCTGCCTTGAGCGCGGGGTTACCCAGTTTCGTTTCGCGTTCGATCCAGTCGCGCACCGGCTGCGCCACGGGAATATCGACATGGCGTTTTTGCACATCCGGCCATTCCTTCAACAAATCAAATGCCATGGTGAGCGCCGGAAACCGGTTGATGCCGCGCCATTTGGAATAAAGATTAACGAACTCGGCGGCAGCGCGGGCGTATTTTGAAACCGGCTGCAAATTCCAGTATTTTATGATATTCGGAATAAAACACTCTTTGTGCTTGATTTCCATGGTATCGAAAGCGCAGCCGTCGGAATCAATGGCGATAAGAAACTCGTGTATTGGTTGTAAACTTTTCAACCCTTCCTGGGGATCGGACATTTTTTTATACCTCGCATTTTTGTTCAACGGATTATCTGATAGCCTGGGGTATGTATTTCTCAAGTCTTTGTTCGGCAAATATTTTCTCGAGACGAGCGAAACGCTGCATGCCGTTTATCACTGGTACGCTCACCCAATCCTCGCCAATGAGCGGACGGGCGTATTTTACAAATTCATCGGTCACATCAATTCTATTGGGTGTGATCCATTCTTTGGGAAATTCGCGCTCCGAGTTGGCAACGTCTTCCAGCGGCACCTTGTCGAAATCGACGTTGTAGATTAAACCCGGGCGTCGTAAAATTGTGGACATGTAACCGGAACCATGTTCAACAGCGATCACCACGGCATTTTGCCCGACTTTATATGCCTCATCGATATCAACAGAAGAAGCATAAATCATCGTGCTGCGCTGGTCCGTGCCGACGACCTGCCCGCGGGCCGCGCCTCTGGCCTTCAGTCCGACTTTATTCAGATGATTGACAACAACCTGCTGCGCCGTGAACATGCTGGCGCTAAACTCTGTGTGGCCGAACGAATCCTTGACCTCACCGATGTCGCCCACATCAAAGCCTTCGCTGACAACGACGATACAGCGGTCGCTTCTTTTCAATTCGTCATTCACATTGTCCGTCAATTGATCCAGGGAAAGCCCGGATTCCGGCATATAAATCTGCAGCGGCATTTGCCGATCCGGATCGCCGAGCCTGGCGGCTGCCGGAATAAAGCCGATTTTTCGTCCCATGGCCTGCAAAACCAGAACGGGATCAGCCGGACTGGAACCCATGTTTTCCTCATTGGCATTCTGCACGTTGAGCGCCCAGTAACGCGCCACACTGCCATAGCCGGGCGTGTGGTCGATGAGTTTGAATTCCGAATCACCGACATCGTTATCAATAGTTTTAGAGCCGCCGACGGCAACAAGATCGAGTCCTTTTTTATGCGCCAGTTTTGCTATTTTGTTGGCCGTGTCCATCGAATCATTGCCGCCGATATAGAAAAAATAGCCGACGTTATGCGCTTTGAAAACCTCGATAACACGCTCAAAATCCTCTTGCTGGTGCGCTTTCAATTTATAGCGGCATGTACCGATGGAACCCGCTGCCGGCGTCGTTCTCAGCAAACTGATTTCTTCTTTTTTTTGCGCGGAAATGTCGATGAGTTCTTCCTTTAAAACGCCTTCGATGCCGTGCCAGCCGCCGTAAATTTTCCCAAATTTATCGGGAAACATCTGGCACGTTTCTATAATTCCGCGCAGCGTATTATTAATGACTGGCGAAGGCCCGCCTGATTGGGCAACGACAACATTTTTATTCGCTGGCATCGATTTACCTCCATTCTTTCAGTTCCGACACCCGGCGCATCCGGGGTCTATTTTACTCATTTTTACAGTAATGGAATTCTATTTGCGAAAAGGATCATTCCTGAGTCGATAGAGCATTTCCCCTGCTTTTGGAACGTATAAAATTCCCTCATCTTCACGCCCCTCCCATTCCTCAAAATGGATGGTTTTGGGATCGCGATAGCCTAAATTTATTTTTTTACACATATCCGGCGGAATTTGCGTTGCCAGAACGACATTGACGCGCGGCTTTTCCACGCCGTTTTCAAAAGTGCCGATACCTTTCACATGTGTTGAATGCGCCATCACGCCGCCGGGAATATCTTTGAAACGATCCATCTGCCTGAGAAAATAGTCGCGCACATGGTAGCCGATCTTTTCAATGACAGCCCCATGCGTTACGGAAACCTCTGTGATGTGCGGCGCGTAAATGATCAACTCGCCGCCATCGGCAACAACAGATTCCAGTTTGTACATGCACTTGCCGCCTGTCCAGATATCATCGTACATTTTGGGTGCGCACGAAAGGACTTTTTGGTAGGGATGATCTTTATAAACGATATCCAGTTTGTCGGACAAATCCGATGCAGCCGACCACGCTTCTTCCGGTTTACCAATGTAAAGTCCGGACAGTTCTTCGCCCTTCATCACAAGGCTCAAACACATTCGTTCCATTGGTAAAAAAGTAGCCGCTTTATCCACTACAGCGCGAACCGCTGTGTATTTTGTGCCGATGATGACGGGGTTGGTGAGGAGTGCTCCCAGCCAGTGAAACATATCGATAATTTCATGCCCGGCAATGCCGGGGAACAGATATTTATTTCCACCGGAAAAGCCAACGACTTCGTGCGGAAACGTCGGGCCGATAATCATCAGCATATCGTAATCGAAAACCATTTTATTAATTGTAACATCGACGTTTTGCCGCATCAGGCCCTTTGAAATTCTGGCTACTTCATCCTCAGTTATGGTGCCGATGTTTTTTAATTGATTCGGGTCTTTCCAGTCATGATTAAAAAATCGTGCCCTGGGATATTTTGTCTTCCTTTCAGCCTGAGTAATTCCCACGCGTTTGTTAATCGCCTCATCGCTCATCGGCGGATGCGTACCGAGTGCAACCAAAAAATCCAGCGCCCTTACGCGCTCGGCAAGCAGTTTATAAACCACCCGGAACATAATGTCCATGGGTGCGGTGCGCGAATTATCCGGGATGATAGCGAGGATACGTCTGTTTTCCAGATGTTTTTCTGCAAAAGCTTTTGCGCAAAGATCGTAAACCTGCGCTTCATTTAATAATTCTGTTGTTGAGCCTTTTCCTGTCACGTTATTCATTCCTATTAATTTGAAGCAGAAGACCGGAAACCGGATAACGGATACCGGAATTTTATTAGAAAATCTAAAAATAATTCAAAGATGAAATTGCTGTAAATACTATCTATTGCATTGAGCGTTTTCTCAAACCTATCCAAAAACTTCTCCATAACGATTCAATAGTTTTCGCAAGGAAATGAATCCCTTTATTTTATCGTCGTCACACCCCGATACATCTTGTTTGGATAAAAAATATTCATATACTTCTTCCAAAAAATCAACGAATTTGGAAAAAGAATTCGGATCGCAGAGTTCTTCAATCTGCCGTTCTTCTTCCAATTCCCCCATTAACTCATATTGCGCCTTAAATCATAAATTGGCCAGCCAGCCGCCGTCTACGTAAATGGTTTGTCCGGTAATGAAATCCGAAGCCGCGGAAGCAAGAAAGACAGCAGCGCCGGTGAGTTCGTCCGGCAGGCCCCAGCGGCCAATGGGCGTACTTTCTTTTACCCAGCGGGTGAATGCTTTGTCATCCACCAGCGGTTTGGTCAGTTCGGTTTCAAAATACCCGGGACCGATGGCGTTAACATTGATTTTGTATTTCGCCCATTCCACAGCCAGCGCCATGGTGAGCTGCTTAATGCCGCCTTTGCTGGCCGTATAAGCCGGAATCCCGGGCCGCGCCGCTTCGCTCAACAGAGAGGCAATGTTGATAATTTTTCCGGGATGTTTTCCGTCAATGCACGCCCGGGCAAACGACTGACTGAGAACGAAAGGCACTGTCAGATTCAGCGTTAAAATTCGCTGCCACTGGTCAAGGGGAAAATCAACGGCATCGGTACGAAAAATGGTGCCGGCGACATTGACGAGAATATCTACATGACCGGTTTCGGCGCGGATTCGATGAAATAACTCGCCGACCTCATCGACCTGGAAAAGATCAAAAGGAAAAATATTTGCCCTTCCCTCCTTTTGCTCAATCTCCTTTTTAACTTTTAAAAGTGTGCTTTCACTTCGCGAAACGAGGACGACATTAGCACCGGCATCGGCAAAAGCAAGAGCAATGGCCTTTCCCAGTCCGCGGCTGGCGCCGGTAATGAGAGCGGTTTTGTCATTTAAAGAAAATCTATTCATTTAGGCATCATACGTCGAAGACGCTGTCGTGCCGCCGTGTCCCGTCCAGTTGGTATGGAACCATTCGCCGCGCGGTTTGTCGACGCGCTCATAAGTATGAGCGCCAAAATAATCCCGCTGCGCTTGCAACAGGTTTGCGGACAGGCGTTCACGACGATAGCCATCGTAATATGAAATCGCGCTGCTGAAAGCCGGAACCGGTATGCCCAGTTCCACAGATTTGGCAACAACTGCCCGCCATGCGGTCTGATTTTCTTCAATAATATGTTTGAAATAAGTATCCAAAAGCAAATTCGGCAAATCAGGTTTTTTATCAAATGCTTCTTTGATTTTACCAAGGAACTGTGCGCGAATAATGCAACCGCCGCGCCACATCAACGCAATCTCGCCGAAATGCAGATCCCAGCCATATTCATCAGCAGCAGCACGCATCATCTGGTAGCCCTGGGCATAAGAACAAATCTTGGAAGCGTACAACGCTTTACGGATCATCTCAATAAATTCATTTTTGTCGCCATCAAGTTGTCCTTTGGGACCGTGCAATTGTTTGGAAGCCTCGACGCGCTCTTCTTTTATCGCGCTCATAGCCCTGGCAAAAACGGCTTCCGCAACGGTCTGCGCCGGAATGCCCAAATCAAGCGCAGCCTGACTCGTCCATTTGCCGGTGCCTTTTTGCCCGGCGCGATCCATAATGACATCGAGCATATATTTGCCGGTTTCTTCGTCTTTCTTCGCCATAATATCCCTGGTGATTTCAATGAGGTAACTGTCGAGTTCTCCCTTGTTCCATTCGGCAAAAACATCGTGCATTTCATCGTAAGACAAACCAAGAACATTTTGCATCAAATAATAGGCTTCGCTGATCATCTGCATGTCGCCGTATTCGATGCCGTTGTGCACCATTTTCACAAAATGTCCGGCACCGTCACTGCCGACCCATTCACAGCAAGGCGAACCATCGGCAACTTTGGCCGCAATACCTTGAAAGATGTCCTTAACGTGAGGCCACGCATCCGGAGAACCGCCGGGCATGAGAGAAGGACCATTGAGTGCGCCTTCTTCACCACCGGAAACGCCGGTACCAATGAAGAGCAGTCCCTTTTCTTCCAAATACTTTGTCCGTCGAATCGTATCTGGGAAATGGCTGTTGCCGCCGTCGATAATAATATCGCCTTTTTCAAGATGAGGAATTATTTTTTCAATAAAGGCATCCACGGCCTCTCCGGCTTTCACCATCAACATCACCCGGCGCGGACGCTTGAGGTTTGCAACCAGTTCTTCAATGCTGTAACAGCCTTTGATATTTTTCCCGCTTGCGCGCCCTTCAATAAAGCGCGTGACTTTGCTGGTTGTGCGGTTAAAAACGGCTACGCCGAATCCATGATTTTCCATATTGAGAACGAGATTCTCACCCATTACTGCCAGGCCGATCAGGCCAATATCATACTTGTCCATTCTAATTGCTCCTTATAATTCTTATATATTACTTCCTGTTTCCCGTCTCCGGTCTCCCTACTGCATACACAATTTGCAGCCGAATTGCAAAACAAGTTCATTTTTATAAACTACTCTTGAGCGTTCTCGCTTAAATCGTCATTGCCGTAAACCCGCCGTCCACTCGAAATATTGCCCCTGTGATAAAAGACGACGCCTTCTCCGATGATAAAAGAATAACAGTACCGACAAGTTCTTCCGCGTCTCCGAAACGATCCATCGGCGTATGGCGCATAATGTCAGCCACTCTTTCTTCCGTCAGAATTTTCCTGTTTTGTTCGGCAGGAAAAAATCCCGGTGCAATGGCATTGACGCGAACACCCTGGGTTGCAAATTCGCGGGCAAGAAACTGGGTCATGTTATTTATACCTGCTTTACTAATACTATACGTAAATACTTTTGAAAGAGGCGGCCCGGATGAGGCGGACGAAATATTAATAATGCTGCCCTTTTTGCCATTATCTATCATTTTTTTCGCAAAAACCTGACTCGCCAGAAAAATACTCTTTAAATTTACCTGAATAATTTTATCCCATTCGCCTTCTGGAATTTCAAAAAAAGGTGTGCTGGAATTAATACCCGGCGCATTGATTAAAATATCGACCACGCCAAGCTCTTCCCTGGCTTTTGATTCCGCTTCCCGTAAACCCGATTTTGAAGTGGCATCAACGGCAATGCTCATCGCCTTTACACCCTGGTCCCTGCAGGCTTTTGCCATCTTTTCGGCGTTATCGGGATTTAAATCCAGGATGGCAATATCAGCGCCGGCTTTTGCCAAACCCTGTGCCATTGCACCGGCCAGAACACCACCACCACCAACAACAGCGGCAACACGGCCTTTCAAACTAAATACATTTTCCACGTAACTCACACGATCCTCCGATTCTCTCATTATTTTATGTAACCGATAGCAAGACCGCCATTCACATCCCCTCTGATTTTCAAGTCATCAAGCAAAGCGTGTGAAATCCCCCTTTGAAGGGGGATGGTTTCGCCGCAGGCGGAACCAGGGGGATGTAAAAATATAATCCTGTAATCGGTTACCGACTTATTTGCTCAAAATGTTGAAAATACAACTTTTTGCATTAAAGAATGTTCCGCGCTCTTAAAAAACGACCAAAACCATCTATTTTTTCTGAACACTTACACTCCCCTTTTTATTTGCACCACATGTTTCGCGTATTTGCAGCTTGGTTTGCAAATACAATTTTTTCGGTTTTTGCGCATTATCTTTTAAGCGAATCAATTCAACAAGCCGCATGGCAGACCGACGGCCGATTTCCATTGCCGGTTGCGCAACTGTTGTCAATCCGGTTTCAAGATATGCACCGACGCCCGCATCGTCAAAGCCCACCACGGCAACATCTTGTGGGACACGAACACCATTTTCAACAAATGCTCTCATCACACCGATAGCAACAGAATCATTATAACAGAAAACCGCATCAGGACAGGTTGTTTCGCATGACAAGAATTCCTTGCCCACCTTATAGCCGTCCTTCAGCCGCCATCCGCCGCGAATAACATGCTTATCATTAGGAACAAGCCCATGCTTTTTCAGCGCTTTGCGATAACCGGACAGTCTGCGGTCACTGGCCAGGGCGCTCTGCGGGCCGGTGATATAACCAATTCTTTTACGTCCGAGATTTATTAAATGCTCTGTTGCCTGAAACGCTCCCACCTCATCATCCGCACGAACCAGATCGGCTTCAATACCGGGAATCTCAGCCAGCAGAACAAAAGGGTATTTTTCTTTTTTAAGATCCGCAATATGACGAACATCAGCCCCCTTTTGCAGCGGGAAAATAATAAGACCATCGACGCGCCGGCGCTTTAAAAGGTTAATATGCGCAACTTCACGATCCCACTCCTTATGACTGTTGCCGATGATCACGCTCAGCCCCTCCTGCCCGCAAACGTCTTCAACGCCCAATGCAATTTCACTGTAAAGTGGGTTTGAAATATCCTTGACAATCAACCCAATGATCCCCGTCTGGTTGAGAGCAAGTGCACGAGCGATTTCGTTTGGACGATAATCATATTTTTTGATGATCGCAAGAATACGATCTTTAGTTTTTGCACTTACCGTGGGGCTATTATTAAGAACACCGGACACGGTAGCGCGCGACACACCGGCAATCTTTGCTATATCCGCAATAGTCATAGCCATAAATTTGAACCGATTTAAGATATTGTTAAACAAAACCACCTTTGTGAAAAGCAAAGGTGGCAGGGGTATTAAAAACCAAACAGTTTAGGTACGAACAGCGAAATTTCCGGAATATAAGTTACAATAAAAAGAACGACAATCATGGCAGCAAAGAACGGTAATATTTTAGGAATAACATGAGTAATCGTCGTATCAGCGATACCGCAGCCGACAAACAAACAAGAACCGACCGGCGGCGTACAGATGCCGATGCACAGATTCATAATCATCAAAATGCCGAAATGAATGGGACTTACTCCCATGCCTACAACAATGGGTAAAAAGATCGGCGTAAAAATGAGCACTGCGGGTGTCATGTCCATAAATGTACCGACAAATAACAGCATCAAGTTGATGATAAGTAAAATGAGAATCTTGTTGTTGGTCAGTCCCAATAAAGCTGCACTAATAGCTTGTGGAATATTTTCATAAGACAAGACATAAGACATGGCCATCGAGGTACCGATAAGCAAAAATACGACTGACGTCGTTATGCCTGCTTGCAAAAATATTCTCGGCAGTTCTTTGATTTTCACTTCTTGATAAACAAAGACGGAAAGGAATAATGCATATACAACAGCAATGGCTGCAGCCTCAGTCGCCGTAAAAAAACCTGCGAGGATACCTCCCAGTACCAACACGACCAGAAATAGTGCCGGCAAGGCGACCAGAAACTTTACAATTCCTTCCTTAAAACCAAACCTGGTCCCTTTGCCGTAGTGATTTCTCACCGAAATCACCCCACTTACAACCATAAGACCCAATCCCATAAGAATGCCCGGTAAAAAACCGGCGAGAAAAATCGCTGCAATGGAGACAGCGCCCCCCGTTGCAAGAGAATAGACGATCATCACGTTGCTGGGAGGAATGAGCAGGCCTGTCGTTGCAGCGGTGATGCTCACCGAGGCATTGAAATCGCGATCGTACCCCTCTTCATTCATCAGGGGAATCATAAATCCACCAACGCTTGAAACCGCAGCAACCGCAGAACCGGAGATCGCACCGAAAAGCATGCAGGTCATAATATTGACATACGATAATCCGCCGGGAAAACGCCCGACAAGAACATTGGCAAAATCGATCAAGCGCCGGGCAATACCGCCGTGCCCCATAAGTTGACCCGCCAATATAAAAAATGGAATTGCCAGCAAAGCAAAACTATCGATGCCGGTTGCAATTTTAAAGGCGACAGTCATAAAAGCCGGAATTCCGCCAATCGCAAAAATAGTCAATAATGATGACAGGCCAATGGAAAAAGCAATGGGAACATTCAATACAAGGAAGATAAGGAAACTTGAAATTAAAACAATGAGAGGCCAGTCCATAAGTATACCTTGGAGTTTTTATAGCAAAAAGTTCAAGTTGTTGGCGTTAAATTAATATATGGTGCTTTCGGTTTGTCTTTCTTGCTTTTCAGTTGCGTAAACGAATCGATCAAAAATCCAATGCTATACAAAGTCAGGAAAAAACCGGTGACAGGAACGGCAAGATAAACGATTCCCATCGGGATTTTGAGTGCCGGCGAAACCTGGCCGTGCGCAAACGTTATCGAGACCATCTGAATCCCGCCTAATAGCATTACACCGATTGAGAATCCTGTAACACAGAGATAAGCAAATACCTCGGTGTACAACTTTTTTTTGATGCTCAATTTGCCGACAAAATAATCAATTCCCAAATGAGCGCCGCGGTGAAGGGCAACAGCAGAGCCGAGGAGTCCGACCCAAATCATCAGAAAAACAGCAAGTTCCTCAGTCCAGTCACTCGGATGTTTAAGAATAAACCTCGTGATCACCTGCCAGGTTACATCGAGGGTCAGCAAGGCCATAGACACTGTTGTGATCATTTCCAGGAATCTATCAAGCCCTCGAAGTAAAGATCGCCACATATTTATTGTTCCTCTTGGATCCGTTTGGCCATCTCACCAATTTCCGTCCCCTGGTATTTTTTGTACATTGCCTGTGCTTTTTCTATGAATAGTTTTTTGTCAGGATGATAGACTTTTAATCCTTTAGCAATCATTTTATCCATGCTTTCCTGAACAAACTTTTTCCATAATTTGATTTGGTATGGCACGGTTTCGTCAGCAGCTTCCTGCAAAGCTTTTTGATGCGCAGGGCTCAACTTTTTCCACACAATCGTGCTGATCAAAACAATGTCGGGAACCATGGTGTGTTCATCGAGGCTGTAGTATTTACAGACTTCGTAATGGTTGGAAGTAAACAGGCTGGGAGGATTATTTTCCGCACCGTCGACAACACCTTGCTGCAGTGCCGTGTAAAGTTCGCCCCAGGAAATCGGCGTGGGAGAGCCGCCCAGAGCGGACACCATTTCCATGGCCATAGGGCTTTGCTGGGTTCGGATTTTCAAGCCCTTCAAGTCTGCCGGAGTTAGAATTGGCTTTTTGCTCGTGTAAAAACTTCTTGCCCCGGCGTCAAAGAAACACAACCCTTTTAACCCTTCTGATTCCCCCGCAGCAAGCAATTCTTTTCCAATAGGCCCGTTAAGAACTTTCCATTTTTCCTCATCATTTTTAAAGAGATAAGGCAAGGCCAAAACTTTGAATTTTGGTACGAAAACTTCCAAAGGGCTGGTGGAAACTTTGGTCATTGCAAGACTGCCCATCTGGAGCTGCTCGATGCATTCTTTCTCATTCCCAAGTTGCTCGTTGGGATAAATGTCAATTTTTAGCGTTGAATCGGATTTTTCGTATGCCCTTTGCGCCATGAACACCAGTGCTTTATGTACGGGGTGTTCTACAGACAGGCCGTGAGCCAGTTTAAGTGTAACAACTTTTTTGCCGCCGGAATTACATCCGGAGAAAAGTATCACAGAGGTTATTATTGCAACGATCATCAAAAAGATAAATCTTGAGAAACGCATTTGCTGCCTCCAAACTCGTTATTTAAACCGGTTCAAATTTTAAAAATTAAATATAAGAATATCTCTATTCTTTGTCAATGGAAATCGGGCAAGCAATATGAAAAAAATGGCTGACTCTAAAAGAATCAGCCATTTATTTTCCAACAAAGAATTTTATAAAGTTAAATTCTTACTCTTCGATGTTAATACATTCTGCCGGGCAGGATTCAGCCGCTTCGCGAGTATCATCCTCTGCATCAGCAGGAACGACATCGACTTTAACAACGGCAACGTCATCACCCATCTCAAAAACTTCAGGGCACGTATCGACACACAATTCACACGCAGTACACAGGTCTTCATCTATGCTGGCTTTCATTCCTTCCTCCTTGGTTCAAGTCATTAAATAAATAGAATCTCGTATGTTTAAAAAAAAGACCGGCAAATTTACAAACTTGAATTGTTTGAAACAAGTACTTTTTATCGGCACCAGTAAAATTGACTTGCATCTCTTTGAAATTACTTTATCTTTTTACAATCTAACTCTTATTCGACACAAAGATCAACCTCGTTCCCACGCTCCCGCGTGGGAAGGCATCGCATCCTGGCCGGTTGGCGTACAATAACTGGACGCGGAGCGTCCACAGCCGTCACCACGCAGACAGACTGTGTGAAAACGATCAAATTCCAGGAGTGCAGCCCCTTTATGGGCTGCATTGCAACGCATAAAGGCGTTGCACTCTTCGTTTTTACACAATCTGAGAGCATGGTGACGAGGAATTTGCAGGCAAAAATTGGAGCGCAATCCCTGTATGGATTGCACTATTGTGCTTTTCAGGAGAAAACTCTTTTATGATGAATTACATCTGGTTATTTTTGATTGCCGTTTCAGTCGTTGTTGCTGCGTTTACGGGACATATCGGTGCGATAACCAAGGGTGCTTTTGACAGCGCAAAAACAGCGGTCGATATTGCCCTGGGGCTCATCGGTATTATGACGCTGTGGCTGGGAATGATGAAAATCGCCGAGGAAGCGGGGCTTGTCAAAGTCCTTGCGCGACTTATCCGCCCGGTGAGCGCCAGGCTTTTCCCGGAAATTCCCCGCGATCATCCGGCCATCGGGGCGATGATGCTCAATATTTCCGCAAACTGGCTGGGGCTGGGCAACGCGGCCACACCATTCGGCATCAAAGCGATGGAGGAATTGCAAACTCTGAATCCGCAAAAAGACACGGCCTCCAATTCCATGATCATGTTCATGGGATTGAACACGGCAAGCATCACCCTCGTGCCTATGACCATCATTGCTGTGCGGTCGGGACTGCAATCGAGCGACCCGACGGCCATCATCGGTCCAACAATTTTTTCATCGTTCATGGCAACTATTACCGCTGTTCTTGCTGTGAAAACTTTTGCTTCGTTTGAAAACGGTTTGGCCGGATTTAAAAGTGAAATTTCAAAGTCATGGAAGGGCTGGACTTTTTTTTTCGCAATCCTTATTGCTATTCTTTTGGCGATGAAATATCATATTTTCACGCCGATCACTGAAAATTTACCTCCGCACCTGTTTAAGAACCTGATCACCCTTATTTCACGATGGACTATCCCCCTGCTGCTGCTGCTTATTCCGTCGATGGCAATTCTCAAAAAAATCAAAATTTACGAAGTCTTTGTCGAAGGAGCAAAAGAGGGATTCCAGGTGGCGGTCAAAATCATTCCGTTCCTGGTGGCGATTCTGGTGGCCATCGGCATGTTTCGTTCATCGGGAGCCATGGATTTTTTTGTGACGATTATTTCTCCGCTTACAAACCTCATCGGCATGCCCGCCGATGTGCTGCCCGCTGCACTCATGCGTCCGCTTTCCGGCAGCGGCACTCTGGGTATTATCACGGAACTGCTGAAAACGCACGGCCCGGACTCGTTTACCGGCCAGCTTGCTTCCACAATTTACGGCTGTACGGAAACGACATTTTATGTCATTGCCGTTTATTTCGGCGCAGTGCAGGTTAAAAAAATCCGTTATGCGGTTCCGGCGGGATTGATCGCCGACATGGTTGGAGTGCTGGCAGCGGTTTTTATTAGCAGGATGATGTTTTTATAGACTGCCTGCCTCAGTTTAAAACTGCTAAAGCAGTTCACATTTAATATACAATGGTAAAAGCACCATGATAAATCATGGTGTTGTGACAAATTGATTGAATACCGAAATTACTCCGGTGCAAAGATTTAACTTTTTTGTCATTCTGCAAGAATCTTGTTGGATCGACGATTAAATTAAAAATATTCCAGTTTCAGCGTTTTCCGACAAGATTCCCAAGTCCTCGAACTTTCCGCAGGTTCCACAAATCAATATAGTTATACAAACAATCAAAAACCTGTGGGAGCTTGGTACTCAGCGCTATCTCGTAGATTCTTTATGTCTCGATCGGCAAGTTTTTATGGACGACACCGACGAAAAACTAACGAGGCTTTACATCAAAAGGAAAGGAATAACATGCTAAAATTAAAAACTCGCTTATTTTCTCTTATCATTGCGCTCTGGATTTTCAGCAGCATCATGCCGCTTATGGCGCAGCAAACCGATCCCGACCCAAATCGTTTTCTCAAAGAAATTGATTCGTTTCGTCAGTGGGATGCGAAAAATGCCGTTCCGGAACGTCCCGTGTTATTCATCGGCAGTTCCAGTATTCGCAAATGGAAAACGCATAACTTTTTTCCTGATCTGCCTCTAGTCAACCGCGGTTTTGGCGGAGCGCATATTTCGGATATGCTTTATTTTATTCAGGACATTGCACTGAAATATCAAAAGCCTTCGTGCATCATCTTTTATTGCGGCGATAACGATATCGCCGGCGGCAAGAGTCCGCAAAGAATTTTGTCGGACTATAAAAAATTCTTTCGTGCAGTGCATGCAAAATTTCCCGACGTTCCTTTTATTTATATCCCCATCAAACCCAGTCTCAACCGATGGACACTTTGGGGACAAATGAAAAAGGCGAACGAACTAATCCGGGCCTATTCCGACAGGAACAAACTTTTATTTTACGCCGACACGGCTACACCCATGATCGGTCGGGATGGTTCACCGAAAAAAGATCTCTTTGTGTCAGATGGATTGCACCTCAACGCCGATGGATACAAGTTGTGGACAAAAATTCTGGCAAGGGCGATTAAAGATGCCAAGTATTAAATATTGAATTGTGCTGTCATTCCGGTTTCGACCGCAGGGAGAATACCGGAATCTCCTGGGAGAATGACGAGATTTCGATATTCCGCTTTGCTTCAACCGAAATGATAAAAAAACTGAATGGTTGCTACTTTTCAACAATAAATCCATGATACAATCCCA
>JAADGR010000148.1 GCA_013152225.1 Calditrichota bacterium | reverse complement strand
TATATAACAATCCCGAAGCTGATGAAAACAGCCGGTCAGGCCACGTCGGACATATCCGCGAAGCAATTTTGGCACTTTTGAGTGAAAAAATTAAAGGACTTGCTTACGCTGGTGTCATTGATCGGAACGGCATTATCATTGCTCACACCGAGTTGGATCGCATCAACGCAAAAGTAACGAAAAGTGACAGTCTTCTTTTTCGCGGGTTGGGGAAAACCTTTGTGCGGGAAAATAATACAATCATTGAATATATCTTTCCCCTATTTGCGCGAAAAGCATCGGACAATCCTGTTTTGTTGGGCGTTACGGTCATTGGTTTTTCCAAAAATATTATCCTGAAACCGATCAGGCAGGCAACACGCAGCATTCTGCTGATAACAATTTTGATCACTCTTCTTGCCATCGCAATTATTTTCTATCTTGCGAGAAGAATGACCAGACAAATTGATGCCATGACCGCCGGAGTCCGCAGAATCAGCCAGGGCAATTTGAATGAAAAAATACCGGTTATGTCCAAGGATGAACTGGGCCGTCTTGCCAAAGAGTTCAACATCATGACCATTCATCTGCGGGAAAAGATGCAGATGCAAAAATTTGTATCCAAACTCACAGTGGAAATGATCAAAGAAAAATCCCAGTTGGAGAATTTGCAGCCGGAAGGAGAAAACCGGGTCGTAACCCTGCTTTTCTCCGATATACGCAGTTTTTCCGCCCTGACCGAGCAGCTCGGCGCCGGTGAAATCGTCAAGCTGATCAACATTTACCTTGACCTCCAGGCACGAATTGTTGAAGAAAATGATGGCATCGTGGACAAATTCATCGGCGACCAGGTCATGGCCATATTTCTCGGAGAAGACCAGGCAGACCGGGCTATTCACACAGCCGTGGAAATCCAAAGATCAATCCGTGAATTGAACAAACGGCGCAGCCAGCGAGGAGAGGTCGTCCTGCGCGTGGGCTGTGGAGTAAACATTGGTGACGTCGTCATGGGAAACATGGGATCTAAAAGCCGTCTCGATTATACCGTCATCGGCGATGTCGTCAACTTGTCAGCACGGCTGTGCGCCATTGCAAAACCAGACCAAATCATTGCGCCGATCGAAATGGTCGACAAATTGAGCGGTGATTACCCCACAATCCGGCTCAATCCCGTTTGGATTAAGGGAAGAAGCCAACCCCTCGAAGTTTTTGAAGTTGATTATGATCATGCCATCATCATGTAGTTTGGATCGGAGAACCTGACTTGCCAAAAATGAAACACATACTTACTCTTCTCCTTTTTCTGATCCCCAGCCTGTCGGCATTTTCACAAAGACGTCTTCTTGAATTTGCGCCCGGCCCCAAATCTCTTGGATTGGGGCAATCGGGTGTTGTCGATGTTTATGATCCATCCGCGCTCTATTGGAATCCTGCTTCGTTAGCCGCTCTCCGCTCCAGCCAGGGGATGGTTGCAGTTCATGATCCTTTTCTGATGAATTATGTGGGCTATGCTCAATATCTTCCCATGCGCGGTGCCTTTGCCGTTAATTTTGCAAAAACCGATCAAACAAAAGACGCTATTAAAATAGCAAGTTTCGGCATGGGCTTTCGGCTGGGACGTCATTTTCAGACCGGTGTCTCTCTAAGCGGACTTCAGCTTCGTGACGAAGGGTGGACTACCGTTGGAGTCGGTTTTCTTTTTAAACCTGAAAGCAGCCCTGTCGCGGCAATAAACAAAGCCGGTGGCATTCTTTCCTCGCGCTTTATCGCCGATCGTTTGGCCATTGGACTTTGCGTGCAAAACATTCCACTCGTCGTTTCGGATTATGATCACCAGATTCGTCTTGGCGCCTCTTACTCGATCTCAAAATTCGGGCCCAAAATTACTTATGCCCATCACTTCCATCGCGACAAAGACACCTCCCACTATGGCATTTCGGTTTTGGCTTCCGAGCATTTTAATCTTTTTGCCGGCGCCGAATATTATGATGCCGATTCTCTGTCGTTTGCGTTTGGCGCGGGCTTGAAGATCAGTAACCTTGTATTTAATATGGCTTATGACACTGAATTGAAGCGAGTCGCATTCTCAGCTACAATACGTATTGGTACGGAACCCGACCGGCTCGCACAGCAGAATGTAGAGCGAGCGAGAAAGTTATTGAATGCCGGCGATAAGCGCGGCGCGTTGTTCGAGGGTGAAAAAGCGCTCTCGCTCGATCCGAAAAACAAACGGGCATCAGAACTGGTAGCGACGGTTTTTCCGGTTGTAAAAGCCGAAAATGACGCGGTTGATTCTTTGCTGCAAATGGGAAAAGAAAGCGAACAGAAACGATGGTTTATTAACGCCGCCAGCGAATACTTGCAAGTACTCAAACTCGATCCGGATAATGTACGCGCAAAAATGGCCATTAAAAGAATCCGTAATGAAGTAAATGTCCACGCGGAAAAATATTTTCAGGTTGGAGTAAAATATTTCAATGACGGCAAAATTGAATTTGCGAAAAATATATTTTCTGCCATTGCCTTGGTACGCCCGGAGCACAAGGGTTCGCAGGAATATCTGAAAAAGATCAGAGGAATTTACACCAAAGAGGCAGAAGAACATTATTACACAGGACTTGGCTATCTCAGTCAACGAAATTATGATAAAGCGGAAGAAGAATTTCGCGCCGCCCTGGATATTGTCCCCCAATATAACGATGCACAAAAGTACCTCGACCGCATAGAGAAAGCAAGAAAACAAAACCAGTCTCAAATCGAAACGCTGTTGGCGGATGGCGAGCGATTCGAAAGAAGAGGTTCCCTGAAAAGCGCACAAATCAGGTATCAAAAAGCGCTAAAAATTGAACCCGGTGATCCGCTGGTAACGCAAAAACTAAATGCTCTCAACAAACGAATTAATGCATACATTAAAAATAAATATCGATACGGGGAGCGAGAGTACAGAAATCGGAATTATAAAACTGCTGCAAAATTCTTTCGGGCCGTCCTGGCAATCGAACCCGGGCACAGTGGTGCAAGACGCTACTTGCGGCTCATCTCTAAAGCGTCGCACGGCAAAACAAACGCGTATGTTGACCGCGCCAGGCAGGAAATTGCCGCAGGCAATTTGGAGCACGCTGTTGCTATTCTTGATTCCGCCTTGAGTGTAAATCCAAATTTAAAAGAAGCGAAAGACCTGAAAAATCAAACCGTCACCAGGTTGAATTCAAGCCAGCTCATTGAGAAAGCAAAATCTCAATATTTGAGCGGACACTATCTGGATGCCCTTGAAGCGTTTAATCAGATTTTAAAAAATGATCCAACCAACCAGGACGCGCAGGATTACCGCAAGCTGTGTCAATCCAAACTGAACGACAGAGTGGATGATTTTTTCAATCGCGGCATTCGTTTCTATACCGAAGAGAAATACCAATTGGCCATTGTTGAATGGAATAAAGCACTAAAGATCAATCCGTACCACAAAGGATCGCTGGAATACAAAAAACGAGCGCAGAATCGTCTGGAAGCGTTGAATCGTTTGAAATAATCCCGGGCTTGCAAAAGCTATCAAACCAACACCACAATTTATTGTGGTGTAAAAAACGAATGAAAAATACAAAGGATTTCTAATAATAGGCGGAACATATTTATTTGGCATTTCGTTAGTAATGCAATGAAAAATCCCTTTTTAAAAATATTTTTTCTCATAACGCTGGTTCTGTTTTCTGGCTGCGCTTACTATAATACATTTTATAACGCAAAGAAATTTTATAAAGACGCGGAAAAAGATCGCAAAAAACGTCTCCGCACACAGGTTGTCGAACTATCTGAAGATGAAAAAGCAAGATTAAAACGCAGCGGCTATGCAACGGCCAGTGATCGCAATCGTGCGTCCGGTTCGGAAATGCAAAAATACCAACATGCGATTGAAAAAGCCTCTCGCGTCCTGGAGTTTTATCCGAAAAGCAAATACGTTGACGACGCCCTCATGCTTCTCGGAGAATGTTTTTATTACCGGCGTGAATATAAAAAAGCGCAGCGTAAATTTGAAGAACTCACCGAACTCTATCCCAAAAGCAAGTTCGTCCCCAAGGCAAAATTATTGATGGCCAAAACTTTTCTGGGACTCCGTGAATATCAGGAAGCGGAACGCAGATTCAGAGAAATTTCTATCGATAAAAAATTCAATAAACAGTTTCGCGAGGAAGCCGAATATGAGCTGGGGGGACTGTATTTTGAACGCGAGGATTACGAACTTGCGGCCGAGCATTACAAAAGCACGGCTAAAAATTCGAGCGATAAACTCATCCGGGCTATGTCACTTTTCCGGCTGGGAGAATGCTACCTCAAGCTAAAAAGATATGACGAGGCACCAAAAGTTCTGGCCAAAGCAGTCAAAGTTAGTCCTAATGAGGATTTCAAATCACAAGCGACTTTTAAACTGGGTGAAGCGCAAAGTCAACGCAAAGATTACAAAAATGCAATTCGTACCTTCTCCAGGCTTCTTTCCAAAGAATACAACGAAAAACGGATTCCACGAATCAAACTTGCATTAGCTAATAATCTTCGTCTTAACGGCGATCTGCCGGAAGCCGTCAAATGGTACAACAATATTGTCGAGGAAAACAAACGAACGGATGCGGCCGCGAGAAGTTATTTTGCCCTTGGCGAAATAGAGGAATACACCAATCGTAATTATCGAAAAGCCAAAGAAGATTATGATCTTGTGAGAAGTGAATCCGCCAGTTCTCCGATCGTGCCTGTTGCCAAAGAGCGCTCCGGAAACATCAAGCAGTTACTTGAACTCGAGGCAACAATTGCAAAACTGGAAGGCCGGGAAATCGCAACGGATTCGACATCATCCGGAAAGGATGGCAAGAAAAAAGGACAAAGAAACGAGAAAGACGATGCGCCCATTAATCTCGGCGCTGACGGAATGTGGATAAACTATTCGGGCAGGGATCGTCCCCCGCCGAAAACGCTTACCGAGTTGACAGAGGTTGACAAACAACGCGCTACGCTTCTCAGTGAAAAGCAACTGGCTGCGGTCAGTGCTGCGGATTCTATTGCAATAGGAAAAACGGAAACAGTGCTGGACAGTGCGGCCCTCGCAGCACAAAAAGAAAAAGAGGAAAAGAACAAAAAAATTCAGCTCGCTGAAAAGAAAATTGCACTAGCCGAGCTCCTGCTTTTCAATTTCAATAAAGTCGATTCTGCAATTGCAGAATACAGCCAAGTCATTAATGACGGGAATGACAGTTCTTCGACAATTCGCGCGCTGTATTCGCTGGGTTATATTTATATGACCATGAAAGAGGATACGTCCCGGGCCGATTCTGTTTTAAATCGCTTGATAGAAAATTATCCGGAATCCCAACATGCAGACGGTGCGCGAAAAATGCTGGGACTGCCCGTGGTACAAAACCAGGTGGATTCCGCCAAAGTCATTTACGAAGAAGCTGAAAATGCCTATTTTGAAAACCACGATGTAGAAAAAGCTATAGATCTTTATGATAGGATTATCGAGCATTATCCGGAATCGGAATATGCTCCAAAAGCAATTTACGCCAAAGGCTGGCATTACGCGCGCACTTTATACGATCTTGATCAGGCAAAGGACGAATACCAGATTCTTGTTGAAAAATACCCTGACTCGCCATTTACCAAAAAAGTTCAGCCGGAACTGGCGGCAGTGGAAAAAATATTAAAGCAGAAAGAAGCGAGGAAAAAAGCCGTTGCCGACTCGCTGGCTAAAATTGCGGCAGCCCAGGCGGACTCGCTTGCAAAGACAAAATCGCCAAAAGATTCAACGGCTGCAGGTGTAAAAGCCGACACACTTGCGAATACAGGCAAGCAAATCGTTCAGACGGGCAAAGAACAACAAAAAGCAGGTGCAGTTCCTGTTGGGGCAAACGTTCCTCAAAATGCAAAACAAGCACAACCGCCGGCAGGGAAAAATGCCGGACAAGGCAAACCAACGCTTCAAACGCAGGGAGAGGGGAAAAAAGAAGCCGCTGCCAAACAGCCGCTAAAGCAGGCGCCGCAGCCACCTGTCGGCAAGGCAGGCAAAACAGTCAGGCAACAGAAAGAGCAAGAGCCGCAAGTAAAGACAACACCAACCGGAAAACAAACTGACGCCGGAAGCACGGCTGTAAAAAATAAAAATCCACAGCCGGCACAGCCGCCTTTGAATTCGAAAAACGAAAAACAGAATTCCAAGACTCCGGAAAGCAAAAACGCACAAAAAACCAAAGCGGATTCAACAAATAAAACAGATAAGCCAAAAGAACAACAAGGGGAAACCAAGCCCGGCCCGAATGGAGGTTTTTAGTTTGTCCGGCAATAAAATTCTCACGGAAGCGACAGTCAAGCATCTCGAAGAAATAGCTGAAAATATTTTTCGAATGCACCTTTATGAACCACACATTGCGCAAACATCTCATGCCGGGCAATTTGTGAATATACAAATTGCACAAGGGACAACAATTTTTTGGCGGCGACCTTTCAGCATTCACAGTACAAATCCGGAAAGCGGCATTTTTGAAATTCTTTTCAACGCCGTTGGCCGCGGAACGCAGGTGCTCAAAAAAATTAAAAATGGCGCCAAACTCAATCTTGTCGGTCCCCTCGGCAACACCTTTAATCACGCGCCTCACCTGGAAGAAATCATTATTGTGGCCGGTGGTCTTGGGATCGCGCCATTCAAATTGCTTTTACAAGATTTAAGGAAACAGCAACTGAAAAAAACTGTTTTTTTCGGCGTTTCTTCGACGGCTAATCTGTGTTGTTTGGATGAATTCAGTCGTTTGGGAGCGAAATGCCGCGTCTCTACAGAAGATGGTTCCAAAGGTTATCATGGTTTTGTTACCGATGATTTGCAGAATTATCTTCAAGAATTGCCTGATTCTTCGCATCGCGAACTTTTGGTTTGCGGGCCAACGCCCATGCTCCGTAAGGTTCAGGAAATCGCACAGACATTGCAAATAAATGCGCAGGTTTCTGTGGAGAACATCATGGCCTGCGGCTTTGGAGCATGCATGGGCTGCCCGGTTCAATTGGCGCATCCGCACGATGACGGCAAACGCTATCTTTTAGCGTGCAAGGACGGTCCGGTATTTAACATGGATGAAATATTACTCGATGACTGATCTTTCCGTAAAAATCGGCTCTCTCGTTTTAAAAAATCCGGTGATGGTGGCCAGCGGTACTTTTGGCTATGCCGAAGAATTTAAGGATTTTTTCGACCTGAACCAAATCGGCGGGATAATAACCAAAACGGTAACGCTTGAACCCAGACCCGGTAATGCGCCGCCGAGGATTGCAGAAACGGCAAGCGGCATGTTGAATTCCATCGGTCTTCCTAATGTGGGTGTAGAACATTTCATCATTGAAAAAATGCCGTTTCTCCAACCCCTAAGCACAAAAATCATTGTCAATGTTGCCGGTAAAACGGGCGAGGATTTTGTCGAAGCAGTTGTCCGCCTGGAAGATGTTGACAGAATAGACGCCTATGAATTAAATTATTCCTGTCCCAACGTTAAGGAAGGCGGACTGACATTCAGCGCCAACGCCGCGATTGCCGAACAAGTGACGCGCAATGTTCGCAAAGTAACAAATCGTCCCCTCATCGCCAAACTCACACCCAACGTAACGTCGATAAGCGAAATCGGCAAGGCGGTAGAAAATGGCGGTGCCGATGCGGTTTCCGCCATCAACACACTGGTGGGCATGGCTGTTGATCTTGGAAAAAAGCGACCGAAACTCTCCACTATCACCGGCGGGCTGTCCGGCCCGGCCATTAAACCCGTGGCACTGGCCAAAGTTTTCGAACTTGTGCAAAACCTGTCTATTCCCGTCATTGCCATCGGCGGCATTATGAATGCGACCGATGCGTTGGAGTTTCTCCTGACCGGCGCTGTGGCCATCCAGGTCGGTACCGCAAATTTCATAAACCCGCGGGCACCTCTCGATATACTCGAGGGCGTTCGGGATTATTTTGATAAAAACCGAATTGACGGTATTTCTTCTTTTATTGGGTCAATAAAAACATAGTAATCATTTTAAATAATTCCGTATCAGGAAACTTTTATGCCGTTACGATTCCTCATCACAACTATTCTTTCAACTTTATCTCTGGTCGCATGTGCACCCCAGGCCCGTTTTCAAACTACCGACTTTAACAGTGAAACAAACATTACCAGCCCGAAGGAAAACACCGTTGCAACAAGCAGAAAACGTAAATTTGATTATTATGAACAGGGAATCGCTTCTTTTACAGCCGACGAAAACCAGGGCAAAAGAACGGCGAGCGGTGAAATCTACAATATGCGCGAAATGGTTGCAGCGCACAAAAGGCTGCCCTTTGGCACACTGGTCAAAGTAAAAAATTTGAAAAACGGCAAAACCGTGGTTGTCCGCATCAATGACCGCGGGCCTTACGTTCGCGGCCGCATCATTGATCTTTCCTTTGAAGCGGCAAAAGAATTGGATTTTGTCGAGGAAGGAACTGCAAAAGTAGAACTGGAGATTGTTAAAATGGGGCGATAGACCCCGTTACCCCGCCATAATTATTCACCCCAAAAACCAGAGGTTATTTTGAACTTGAAATCATTTGCCATCCGCTCACTTGTTGCACTTGTGTTTGCTCCCCTTATTATTATTGCGGCTCTGGTTGGCGGCCCGTTTTGGCTTGCTCTCGTCCTGGTCGTCGTTTTGCTTTCGATTCGGGAATATATAATGATGGTCCAGAATAAAAATGCCTATTCGCAATTGCCGGTTGCCGCAGTGGCAGGTATTTATATCATTATCTCATTCTATCAGAACAAGCCATCGCAATTCATTCCAATTTTAATGCTCACACTCATCATTTCCTTTTTCGTTGAATTGTATCGAAAAAAAGGATCACCAACCCTCAATACGGCAGTGACTTTATTCAGTGCAATGTATTTCAGTTTGCTTTTCGGCAGTTTTGTTTTGATCAGAGAATTGCCGAAAAATTTGGGACTGTCCTATCGATCCGGCGGTGAATGGATTGTAATGATGATTCTGGCGACGTGGGTGTGCGATACAGCGGCTTATGTTTTCGGCTCCTATTTCGGTAAGCATAAACTGATCGAGCGTATCAGTCCGAACAAATCGGTGGAAGGGACAGCGGCCGGGTTTATCTTTGCCATTCTCACGGCATATCTCTGCCACATTTGGTTCATCCATGACCTGAGCCTGACCAGTTCATTGGTCATCGGTTTCATCACCGGCAGCTTTGGCCAATACGGTGATCTTTTTGAAAGCATGCTCAAACGCGACGTCGGTGTTAAAGATTCTTCAAATCTTATCCCCGGCCACGGCGGCATGATGGATCGATTCGACAGTCTGACTATTTCAGCGCCGTTGGTGTTTTTGTATTTGAAATTTTT
>JAADGR010000532.1 GCA_013152225.1 Calditrichota bacterium | reverse complement strand
CTGACTCTCTCCCAAACTCCTGTCCTTTTTTTTCTCGTTCCCAAGCCCAGCCACCAACCTCTTCTCGTTCCCAAACTCCTGTTTGGGAACGTTAAACTCTTTGAAGCTCTGGCTTCAAAACCTCATTTCGTCCCGTTAAACTCTTGAATCGCTTCAATCATCGCAACAACATTTTCAACCGGTGTGTTGCCCTGAATGTTGTGCACGGTGTTAAAAACAAACCCACCGTTTTTACTGAAAATCTCCATGTTCCGCAGCACTTGCTCCCGCACGTCGGCCGTTTTTTTAAACGGCAGTGTGAGTTGGGTGTCGATGCCGCCGCCCCAAAAGACAATACGATCGCCGTATTTTTCCTTCAGCTTCTGCGGCTCCATTCCGGCAGCGGAAATCTGTACGGGATTTAAAATATCAAAGCCGCTTTCGATAAAATCGTTGATAAATGCTTCAACGGCACCACATGAGTGTTTGAAGGTCTTCCAGTTTGTGTTGGCATGAATCCAATTATTTATTCTTTTATAATACGGCATGTATAAATTTCGGTATGTATTTTCAGAACAAAAAGTCGAGTTTTGTGTGCCGAAATCCGTGCCGCAGATAAAAACAGCATCCACATTATCACCTACCGCTGTTTTTATTTTCTCGAGGTTTTGCAAAGCAATCTGCGTCTGCTTGTCAAAAATCGCATGAATATAATCCTGGCGTGCGACAGTGGAAATGTACCACTCTTCGACATCCCGGATGCCTTTGGGATGCGCAAGAAATGGAGCGGGAACGAGAGCAATATCGCCGAGGCCAGTACCCGGCAATCCCATCATCACGGCCCTTCCCGTCGCAGCCGCGCGTTTGGTCTCCTGTGCAAACCAGTCGAGATCAGCGTCCGAAATGGGAGTGAATTCTTCCAGATTGTCCTCCGGGTCCAGTTTGTCTTCATCAATGGGCTCCTGACGAATGATGGTATCAAAAAAAAAGCCGCCTTTGGGCATTCTTGCGCTTGGTGGTGCAGAGGTATCTCCTTTGGGAAAAAGAAGCGTATTGCCATTTTCATCCTTTGTGGTTTTGAAATGTTCGGATACCAAAACTTCCAAGCCGCTATCCAGCCGCCAGGACCTCCAATTTTCATTGCGAAAGCCAAACATTGTTTTCGGCCCTGTTGCCCCTTCAACATCAATTCCTATGGCCTGCTGCAAATCCTCCTCAATCAGGCCCAATAATTGATACGGCTCATGCACCTTAACCGGCCGTTTTTCAAGGCCGTAATAATCGCGAAGGGCCACAACAACGTTCACGTGCATTCCCGTAACGCCGGTTGAGCCAAAATCAACGGGCACTTTATCCGATTCGCAATGGTTGATACTTGCAATAACTCGTTCTTTCGATGTCATAATCACTCCATAATTTATGAATGCAATATTTTTCCGCTAACTAAACTTGTCAATCAACCATCCGGCATCTGCAAAAAACGCTTTCCTGTCCTACACAGTAGCTGAAGAATGCTCTCTCCGCCAACTTTTCTCTATTTGCTCCAATGTTTTGCCCTTGGTCTCGGGCACGACTCTTAAGACAAAAAAGAAATTGATAACAGACATGCTCATGTAAATCCAAAATGTGACGGCACTGCCAAATTTTTCCAGCAGCATCGGGAAGGTTTGTGAAACCAAATAGCAGGCCGTCCATAAAAAGACCGTGGCGATAGACATGGCACGCCCTCTGATCTTTGTTGGGAAAATCTCTGAAATAACAACCCAAACCACAGGCCCTAACGATGCGGCAAAAGATGCAATGTAAAGCAAAATAAAAAGCAAAACCCATGGGCCGTCAAATTTTTGCAAATAAAACGCTCCGCCTATTAAAAATAAAAATATCGTCATACCGCCGGCACCGGCAAGCAGCAATGCTTTGCGGCCGATTTTGTCAATTAATCCAATAGCCACAAAAGTAAAGGTAACATTTACAGCACCGACAAAAACAGTTTGCATGAGTGCAGCGTTGGTGCCCAGGCCGGTCTTCCTGAATATTTCCGGTGCATAATACAAAATAGCGTTTATACCTGTGATTTGCTGCAGGATGGCAAGCACTATACCAACGACCAGCGCGAGGCGCAGCCCCGGCTTGAATAATTGCAAAAGGGAACCCGTTTCTTCTGCAATGGTGGCTTTGATTTCGTTCAATTCGATTTTTGCTCTGTCAAAAGTGTTGACTTTTGTCAGAATTTCAAGCGCTTCATCTTCCCGGCCCTGTTTCGTCAACCACCGCGGACTTGAGGGGACAAAGAACAGCAGCGCCATAAAGAGCAACGCCGGAAGTGTTTCCGAAGCAAACATCCATCTCCAGCCAATGACGGCATTCCATGCATCATCGCCAAAACCGGCAATTGCCGCATTGACAAAGTAGATGATTAACATTCCGGATACTATTGCAAGTTGATTCAATGAGACCAGGCGGCCACGAATTTTAGCCGGGGCTATTTCCGCAATATAAAGCGGCGACAGCAAGGATGCAGAACCGACGCCCACACCGCCGATTATCCTGGCCATAACGAACTGCGTCAGGTTATGTGGGATCGCCGAACCAATAGCTGATACAGTAAAGAGAATAGCAGAAATAATGAGCGCTCTCTTTCGTCCCAGCCAATCGCCCAGGGCGCCGGCAATCATAGCGCCGAAAATGCATCCGATCAAAGCACTGGAAGCAGCCCACCCCTGCATGGCGGCGGTTAATTGGAAATGCGTTTTCAGAAAACCTATGGCACCGGCAATCACTGCGGTATCGTATCCGAACAATAGCCCGCCGAGAGCGGCAATGAGTGTAATCAAATAGATAAATTTTGTTGTTGGTTTCATACTCGGTTCTTGTCTTTTAGAGTCCGTAAATCATTGACGGTGGATAACATTTCTGCTCCTTGTTCTGCGCGAAAAGTTGTGGTTTTTGCAAAAGATTAATTTAGCAAGTCTTTTGTGCAATGCAAATAAAAATTAACCTAATAACCTCAAGTCAGATCAATGGGTTTGCAAAAGCCCTTTCCCCTCAACCCGGCATTTTACTAATTCTTCAATTTATTTTCAAAACATACACTATTGCATTGGAAAATTGTTTTTCTTATATTCTTTAACAATTGTTTTCTCAACGCTATTTATAAATATGGGAGAAACGACATGTATACATTATATAAAATGAAAGCAAACGATCTTGACAATCGATTCATAGATGCTTTAAAAATGATGTTTAAAAACAAAGAAATCGAAATCGCCGTGTGCGAAGCAACACAAAGTGAGAGTGATGAGACGGACTATCTTCTTAAATCACCTGCCAACAGAAATCGTTTGCTGCAGGCAATAGAAAATGTAGCAAAAAACCAAAATCTTGTCTCAGTTGACTTGAATGAATTACGTTGAAGAAAATTGTTTTTGAAAAAAATGCTTTCCAAGATTTTGTAGAATGGGCAACCGCTGACAAAAAAATTTACAGACGAATTGTTAGCTTGATAATGGATACTCTGCGCGAGCCCTTTCACGGCATCGGTAAGCCGGAGCCTCTTAAACATCAATTGCAAGGATATTGGTCGAGGCGAATAAATAATGAACATCGATTGGTATATCAGGTACGAGATGAAGCGATTATCATTATTTCGTGCAAATATCATTACGAATAATTTTATCCGTTCTTTGAACCTTGTCAACGCCAACTATTACGCAGTCACATTCAACTCACAACAACCCACTTTTACGAAGCTTTGTTTTCACAAACTGCAAATCTCTCCTCATGGCTGCCAGCACTTTTGATTTGTCTATTGTTAATTTCCGCGCCCCGTGTTCCGCTTCACCCAGAGGATATTCATAATGCACAGCAAAAGACAATCCCGGAAAAGCTGACGCCGTACCGGCTGCCAAAACACCGGCAATGAATTTTCGACGATTTAAAGTATTCATGAAATCAAATAAAATTTATTAGAATGAACTCTATCAACGGGTATCGGCGTTAATCTGCGTCCGATTGAAAAAATTTTGTAGGGGAAGCGCTGTAATTGGAATCTTTATAATTTAGTCGCATTTGCAAGATACTATTGAAATGACCATTCTGATTATTTCTTTTTTCTCCGGGCTTTGTGCTTCTCTATTACAGCTAAAGGCAACACCCCGCACTTTTTCGTCCACTTTTTGTACAGGGCCAACAACTCGTTTGCTTTTTGCGGATATTTATCCCCAAGATCGTGCAACTCCGTCCTGTCTTCTCGCATATTATAAAGGCTCCAATCGGTATTTTTTGTCGAAACCAGTTTCCAGTCCCCTTTTCTGACAGCCCTGTTGCCGACGTGCTCCCAGTACAAAACATCATGCGGCTCTCTTTGTTTGCCCTTAAAAATCGGCAACAAACTCTTTCCCTCCAGCGGAATAAGCTTCTTTCCTTTCATTTTTTTGGGATAGCGAATTCCGGCCACATCGAGACAGGTGGCCATGATGTCAATAATGTGACCGGGTTGGTTTGTCAGCGAGTTTCTGTTTTTGATAACATCCGGCCAATGAACAATGAGCGGTGTGGAAATGCCGCCTTCATGCGCATACTGCTTGAACATTCGCAGCGGTGTATTGCTCGCGTTGGCCCAGGGATAGTCATAGCCCCAAAAGCCTCCTTTTGGTCCCGGCAGAATGCCTTGTTTTCCACGATTGACCATAACATGACAGGCGCCGTTATCCGAAAGAAACAAGATAAGGGTGTTCTCGATCTCGTTCATCTTTTTCAGTTGATCAACGACGCGGCCGATGTTCTGATCCATGCGATCGATCATGGCAGCATACACGGCCATACGCAAATCCTGGGTATCCTTATCTTTCACGGAATCCCACGGCGGAACCTTTTCGTGCCGTGGAGAGAGCGGCCATTTTGCATCCACAATGCCCAACTCAATCATGCGTTTGTGGCGACGACGACGCAGTTCATCCCAGCCGATCATGTATTTTCCACGATACCTGGCAATATCCTCGGGCCAGGCATGCAGCGGCCAATGCGGCGCCGTATATGCAAGGTAAAGAAAAAACGGCCTTTGTTTATTCTGATGCTGATCAAGAAAATCGATGGCATGATCGGTAAAAGCGTCCGTCATGTAAAAAGATTTGTCATCCGGATCAGGTCGCCAGGGTTGATCGTCAAAAGCCATTTTGCGACCGGGCAAAAGCTCCCAGTAGCTGCACGCTCCGCTGAGCAGCCCAAAATAGCGATCAAATCCTCGCTTCACAGGCCAGTGTCGGCGGTTCTCTCCCAGATGCCATTTCCCGGACATATAGCTTGCATAACCCGCCTGCTTCAAAGCCTCTGCAATCGTCAAACAGCGATCATTTAAAAATCCCCTGTATGCAGGAAATCCCAGATCAGCAGCCATGCGCCCAACACCTGTTTGGTGGGGATAAAGTCCGGTAAGGAGAGAAGCGCGTGTGGGACAGCATCGCGCCGCATTATAAAACCGGGTGAATCGTAACCCATCGGCAGCGAGCGCATCAAGATTTGGCGTGTGGATTTCGCTGCCATAACAACCGAGATCGGAAAAGCCCATGTCGTCGGCGAGGATGAGAACGATATTGGGTTTCTTTTTTGCGAAAGCCAAAGAACGCAGTGGTGATATTGAAGCAGCCGCGCCCAGCCCCGCAGCTTTTAAAAAATCACGACGTTTTAATAGTCTCATCGCATACTCCTTTTTATACGCTGGCTGATAGTCACGTCGAACAAAGTTTGAATGTACAAAAACTACTTTAAAATATCAATTCCGGTTCTTCTTTTTATGATTATGCAGATGTTTCAGCTAAAGCAATTAATGAGTTACTCGCAAAAAGTCCTAAAATGTCATTGCGAGCGAAGCGAAGCAATCTGGATGTCGGACAAGGTGCTGTTTTTTAGGGATCGCTTCCCCGATAATTCGGGATAAACTAACGCTCCGCTCCTCGCGATGACATGCTTTTCGACATTCCCGAATAAAGTTTCTCCTATAGAATCAGGTTCGCTGCCTTTGCGAACCTTTGGCACTTTTTACTGATTTGAAAGCGTGAGGGAGGTTCCCCTGATTTAGCGCGTTACTTTTGGAAGGGCACCGGTTTGCAAAAGGCCTGCAAATTTTCGATGGGTGTTCCGGATGGAATTTCGCACCCGGCATTGACAATATAAGGATTGCCGACTTGCTCATACGTCTTGAGGATAGCAGATTGGATTGATTTGGGCGTTCCGAATTTTACACCCTGCACCGGATCAAGATTACCGGCCAAGACCGTCTTGCCGCCCATGGCTTTTCGCACTTGCACCATATCGACCATGTAATCCACATCGAGGATGTCGACGTTGAGATCAGCAATGCCCGGCAACAGATGGGTGATGTCACCACAGATATGCAGCCGCACCAGGGCGCCGGACTTTTGAATCTCCCGGACAATTATTTTCTCCCTCGGCTGAATGAGCCGATCATAGACCTGCGGTGAAACCTGGCTGGCAATGGCATCGCCAATACCGATGCTGTCGGCACCGGCCTCGATCTGCGCCAGGGCAAAGTCGATAGCCACATCGACACAAATATCCATCAACTCCTGTATAAAGGATTCTTCGAGCACCAGGTCCATTAAAAAATGACCGACTGTTCGCAGATCGGCTGCCTCGGCAGCCGGGCCCTCAATCCAGCCCATGATGGAATATTTCCTGTCAAAATTTTTCTTAAACTCGCGAATGGCTTTGATGCGATCCAGCATTCGTTCAGATTTCAGCGGATTCGGTCGTTTTAATTGCAACAAATCCATACTGTTTTGCAGGGGCGGCGTAAGACATCGGGGAACGCCATCCGGAATGAATTCAATATCCGCTCCAAAGCCCTGCGTCTCCCGGTAAGGATCGGAGATGGCACTCAATTGATCGAAATCAAAATCCCCGGCACAGGTGGCGTTTGCTTCCACCAGAACGCGGTAATCCGAAGCAAACGCACCATAATGAGAGCCTATATATTCCGCAGCATATTGCATGAGAATGGGGACGCGCGGCAAATAATCCACAGATTTGCCGGCAACGCCCCGCATGTAACGTTCATAACTGTTCACACATCCAGTCCATATTCGGCGAGCGAAACTTTGGTTTCATCCAGTCCGGGTACAACCTGAGAGATAAACTCCTCTTCACGGGACGGGATACTGTTGATCTCATCGCGAATTTTATTAATCCAGGACTTTTCTCTTTCTTCGAGCTTTAAAGCATTTTCTTTCACTGCTTCTTCAATGATATCCAAAGCTTTGAGACATCCGTTAATTGTGGCCTGGAGATAGGTTTCTCCTTTTACAATCTCTTGTGCAATAGTTATAACATTTTCCGGTGCAAGAATAAGTGCCTGCGGGTCACCATAAGCATCCGAGTCCACCATCAAATCGCGAAGCGCCCGTGCTGCAGTTCGATCCTTGTCCAATGCCGTATTCATCAGGCGCACATCATATTCCAGTTGTTCCAGATAAACAGTCGGAGCCATGCCGCTGAGCAATTTGATGTTTTGTACAGACTCGTTGCTCCACATATCGGCACACGCGCCTGAAATATTTCCAAGCGCACTGAAATGAGCGCAGGCCGCCGTCTTGCCTTCCATGGAAATTGGAATTCCGGTAATGGCCTTGAGAAAAGGACCTTCATAAGCACAATCTTTATCGGGACCGGTTGCACCCTGCTCAACAGCAATAAGAGAGCGCACCACAGTTGCCACCCGTACAATGGCGGCAAAAATTTTGGGGATATATTGTTTCTCCGCCAGCACCATGGCCGTATTGCCAAAGCCACATGCCGTGTCACCACCGGCAATTTTCCCACGTGTGCGAGCAATTTTGACAATATTTTCCCACAAAAGTTTCATATCTCGAATTCCGAGTACGGATAAAGAAAAAATACACTGGCGCATATCGCACATCATAACAGCATCATCAAAAATTTCTTTGCCGCCCGTGCTTTCAATGGAAAGAAGGTTGCCGCCGTTTTCAGCGCCCCGATCAAACAGCTCAAGAATTTTTTCAAGGTACGGCCCGGTGCGCATTTTGGGCGGGCGCTCATAATCGCGGATGTCATTGGGCGTCAATCGGATTTCGCTTTTGAATCCGTTCTTTTGAAAATTCTCTTCACAAACATCATTCATCACTTTGACGAGTTCCACGCCTATATCCGGATAAAGAGTCATCTCCAGCAGCGTTTCGAACTCAAAGATAACGCCTTTGGAGTCAAGGTGGATCGCTCTTTCAATGGCCTCTGTTATGATGGTCTTGTACATTTTGGAAATCTCGGGCAACGTCTCTTGATTTACCTTCATGGGCGGTAATGTAAAATTAAGCTCGGTGTAAACATGACCGCCGCCAATTTCCAGCCCTCGATTGGTTTTGACCGGATGTGGAGCCAGACCAAACATCAACTCGTCTTTATCCTGGATGCAAAGTTTGTGAAATTTCATAGATTATTCTCCTTTAAAAGATTACTGATTCATTTGTGTAAGCACCATCAACCTGGCACTCTCTACTTGGAATAACTTCATTATATCACTCAACACATCGCCCGTCTGAGGATGTTTGGTGGGTGAATAGTCAGCCCCGGCCTTTTTTCACTCCTTTCGTCCCCGATCTTTATTGGGCCGCAATACATGATATTATAATGAACCTGAATACAACCGCGGTTTGGCAAGATGGCTGTACTCCGGCCGCTTCATTAAACCGGTATGAAATTTCAAGAAATTCTTTGGCCGCATTCTTCCCACCCGAATGGCAGCCGAGCGGAAACACAATTGCTATGAAAACCAACCAAAAGTCTCTTCATAATCACTCCGGTTTAAGAAGTTGGAATGTAAAAAAGGTATCCATAGGAATCAAGCATTTTGCAGCTTTTAAATCCTTTTTCCTCAATTTGCCAGAGCAAAAGTCCGAATAAAACCTTTGCCGCAAAAACCCCTTGCTTTTCTCCCGACAAATCCTTTTATTAAAAAAACAAGTTGCCTTCATCGTTTAGGTACTTTAGCCACTCTTAACTTTACCACTTTCCTTCGCTCCGAATCATTAAAATGGGGATTTTCTTGAGCAACGACGGAGTAAAATCTTTTTCCACTCAAAAATCCAAACTCCCTGACCAGGTGCGCCGGGTTCTCAGGACAAGACTCTACAATAAAAGGACTGAGGAGGCGTGTGTTTGCAAAGACAAGATAGCAGATGCGGCTAATGGACGATATACGGAGTCTCATAATTCCCATGAGCATGATAATGATAAGATTCCTGAGACCGCCAGACTTGTTGGCTTTCTCCGCAAAGTGATAGAGAATACGATTGAACTCATCTGTGGTCAGAAACAGCGGGTCATTTTTCCCAACCTTTGGCTACGGCAGTTGTAATGCAATATTTTCGGGAATGATCTTTTTTAGTGTGAGAAAG
>JAADGR010000094.1 GCA_013152225.1 Calditrichota bacterium | reverse complement strand
AAGAGCCCGTCCATCCGGTTTCAATACTTTATTCATTTCATTCAGGCATCTTTCAATTTTGACGACATTGCGTATACCAAACGCCATTGTTACGACATCAAAATGATTTGCTTTTAAGGGAATGTGCAGTGCATCTCCAGGCAGTAACGAAATTTTTGATAAAGCGCCCTTTGCCTGAACCTTTCGTCTGCCAATTTCCAGCATTCTCGTTGCCATATCCAGGCCGATCGCGGTATGAATATTTTGCACTTGTTTTTCAATTGTGAGCAATACATCTGCTGTTCCTGTAGCCAGATCGAGGATATTCAGACCCTGTCTTTTGGGGATAAAGCGGACGAGTTTTTTCCTCCAGGCCACGTCCCTTCGCAGGGAGAACAGGCGATTGAGAAAATCATAGCGCTTTGCGATTTTATCGAACATTCGCCACACACCGATTTTAGACGGGGCGCTTTTATTATCTTTTTGCACAGTCATCCGTTCAATGTAATAAAATTAATTATTGGATTCAAATAGTTTGATTCTAATGGTAAAATTGTTAATTTTAAAATGAGGTGCGAGATTGAAAAAGAATGATTTTCTGCCTGTCTCAAAGATGTGCATTTGGCATTCACTTTACCCCGGAGGTTTGTAATGAACAGAAGAAGATTTTTGACGAGCAGTTTAGTTTCCGGAATAGCGGCGATAACCACCGCCGGGCTGGCCGGGAACGCAACCAAAGCTCGGGCAACTACTCAGGGCAAATTCAAACTAAAATACGCGCCGCCTTTCGGCATGTTTAAGGAAAACGCCGGTAATGACCCTATTGACCAGATCAAATTTGCGGATGAAATGGGGTTCAGAGCAATATTTGATAACGGTATTATGAAAAAGCCGGTCGCGCTTCAGGAAAAAATTACAAACGAATTAGCCAAACGAAACATGGACCTTGGCCCGTTTGTGCTTTATGCGGATTTCAAAGTGAAATCTTTTGTAACCCGCGACAAAGAGATTCGCGATATGCTGATTAAAAAAATGAAAGAAGGTGTTGAAACAGCAAAACGTATCAATGCCAAGTGGGCGCTGGTTGTTCCCGGCCACTTTGACGAGGGCCTTGAGCCGGCATATCAAACAGCGAATGTGATTGAAAATTTGAAATACTGCGCCGAGGTGTTGGAGCCGTCCGGCCTCATCATGGTGATCGAACCGCTGAATGCATGGACAAATCACCCCGGCTTGTTTTTAACAAAGATTCCCCAGGCCTACGAAATTTGTCGCGCCGTCAATAGCCCCAGTTGCAAAATCGTAAATGATCTCTATCACCAGCAGATTACAGAAGGAAACCTGATTCCGAACATCGACATGGCTTACGGTGAAATTGCAGCTTTTCATCTGGGTGACAATCCCGGAAGAAAAGAACCGGGGACGGGAGAAATTAATTATAAAAATATTTTTAAAAATGTCTACGAAAAAGGCTACGACGGCGTTTTGTGCATGGAGCATGGAAAAAGCAAAAAAGGCAAGGAGGGCGAGCTTGCCGTGATTGAAACCTACAGAGATTGCGATGCGTACTAATAAATCCGTCTTAGAACTTGACAAAGGTGCGATATTTTAATATATTCATTTTCATTTTGCAAAAACATTACGAAATCACCGATGCCAAAGGATAAACTACGCGTGCAGGGCATGATTTTTCATGCCTATCACGGACTTGAACACGACGAGATACGAAACGGCCAGAGATTTGAAGTCGATCTTGAAATGATTTATGATGCTTCGAAAGCAGCCAAATCAGATCAATTGAAAGATACGATCGATGTCCGTCAGGTTTATGAAAAAGTTCGGCAAGTCGTCGTTAACAAACGTTTTTACCTGATCGAAGCGGTCAGCCAGAACATTGCTGATATCATTTTTCAGGAATTTGCAGTCGATGAAGTAACTGTCAGGGTCAGGAAACCATTCGCTCCGTTAGGTGGACTGGCAAATGGTACTGAGGTCGAAATCACAAGAAAGAGAGCGGACAAGGCGTAAATGGCACGCGTTTTTTTAGGTCTCGGTTCTAATGTGGGTGATCGCCTGTGGTACTTGCGTCAGGCTGTCGATTTTATTGTAAACATACCCGGTCTTACATTTGTAAATATATCTCCCGTTTATGAAACCGAACCGGTTGGTTATTCTGAACAGGCCGATTTTTTAAACGTTGTGGCGGAACTGAACTTAAAAATGGCTCCGGAGAATCTTTTATCTGAATTACAAGAGATTGAACGAGCGCTGGGAAGAGAGCGGGAAATCAGGTGGGGCCCGCGGACAATTGATATCGACATCCTGGCTATCGATGCGTTGTATTACAACAGTCCCCGGCTAAGGGTGCCTCACCCGGAACTTGCGAATCGTTTGTTTGTTTTACAGCCATTCGATGATATTGCAGCAGATTATCCTGTTTTTGCTCTGGGAAAGACAGTTCACCGGTTATTGGAAATGACGACCGATAGAAGCAAAATCAAATATTACTTGTCCTCACAAACATTATTGAACCAACCCAAAGAGGTTTGACGTGTCTGTGCCTGATTATATTTGCATTGAAGGTGTTATTGGAGTCGGCAAAACGAGCCTTGCGACCATGTTGGGAGAATACCTTGACGCGCGTGTCGTTTATGAACGTCCCGAGGAAAATCCTTTTCTGGAAGATTTTTACAATGACCCCCCTCGTTTTGCTTTTCAGACACAGTTGTTTTTCCTGCTCAGCCGCTACAAGCAGCAGGAGGAAAATGTACAAACCGATCTGTTTCACAAGACACTCATTTCCGATTATTTGTTTGCAAAGGACAGGATTTTTGCACATCTGAATCTTGAGGACAGGGAATTGTTTTTGTACGACCGGGTGGCTTCATTACTCGAACAAAATATCACCAAACCCGACTTGGTCATTTATTTACAATCGACTCCCGAAAAGCTGATGATGAACATAAAAAAACGCGGACGTTCCTATGAAAAAGATGTTTCTACGGAATATATCCGTTCCCTCAATGAAGCATATAACCGTTTCTTCTTTCACTATACGGACACCCCTCTGCTCGTTGTCAACAGCACTTTGATGGATTTCGTCAATGTCAGACAGGATTTTGAAGAGCTTGTCAACCAGATCATGCGCCCCCATTCCGGCATCGAATATTATTCCCCTGGTGAGTAATTTAACCGGCTTACAATAATTGAATGGTGCCCGGCCGTCAACTCATCACTTGCTTTGACAGCCCCTTTTTTAATTTCATGATATAACTGTTATATTTACCATTGTCAATTATTTAAATTCTCCATTGTTTTTAAAATAATTAATAGTTAAATTTCCACGTATAAAAACTTACTTGTCAGGTTTTATTTCGAGGATACCAGGATGTATTTATTTCGAGTCATACTCGTTGGATTGCTGGCTTTTTGGGCTGTGAAACTTGTCGGTAATCTTTTAGGGGGCGGCAAGCAACAAGAGCAAGTGCGCGGGAAATCCCGTTCAAAGCCGATCGACTTGTCCAAAGAAGACGTCGAGGATGTTGATTTTAAAGAGAAAAAAGACTGATTTCTCCAGATGAAAATTTTTTTCAGAATATTTAAATACCTGCGCCCCTACTGGTTAACTCTCGCCGGATCCATTCTTTGTATCGTCTTTTTTACGACTTTTAACAGTGCTTCCCTCGTTTCAATTATGCCGTTTTTGAAAACTCTTTTTCAACCTCAAACCACAGAACAGGGCGTTGCTCCTGTCTCTGTAGTGCCCAATCCAGTTGATATCGTGAGTGACGCCATCCCGTCCGGATTCGATCGCTGGCGGATTGAAGCGAAAAACGAAATTTACGGTCTTTTGCTAAGCGGCAACCGACTATCAGCTTTGCACAAGATTTGTATCGTTATTATTATTCTCATCTTTTTTAAAAATATATTTGCCTATCTTCAGGCGTACCTCATGGCAAAGGTTGAGCAAAGTATTATTCGTGATCTTCGCGATGATCTGTACAAGCATATCAACGAGCTTTCACTCAGCTATTTCCATCGAACCCGTACAGGACAGATTATTTCCCGGATCACCAACGATGTCAATCTTGTCAATGGAGGCATCTCTGCAAGTTTTGTAACACTCATCAAAAACCCGTTGATGATTCTTTTCTCTCTCGCTCTTGCCATTATTCTGAGCTGGAAACTGACTTTGATTGCCCTTATCGTTGCACCGTTCAGCATGGCGATCATTGGCTGGATTGGCCTGAAATTGCGCAAGCAGAGCGCCATCTCCCAGGCAAAAATGGCAGACGTAACGTCCGTGCTTCAGGAAACAATTTCCGGTGTTCGCGTGGTCAAAGCTTTTGCCATGGAGCATTTTGAGGTCAAAAAGTTTATGGCGGAAACGCAGCACTATTTCTGGACTTTGCTGAAAATTACCAGAATCCGGAATTTAGCCTCACCGCTAACCGAGTTTTTGGGCACAACCGTTGCAGTGGGAATTTTGTGGTTTGGCGGACAGGAGGTCCTGCAGGGCCGGATGCTGGCGCCTGAGGAATTCATTCTTTTCCTGCTGGTGATTTTTTCGATCATGCAGCCGGTGAAGGAATTATCCAGTGTGAACAATCGCATCCAGGAAGCACTGGCAGCCGGCGAGCGGATTTTTCAGGTTCTTGATCTGGAACCTGAAATACATAATGCGCCGAATCCGCAAAGAATTGAGCAGTTCCGCAATGATTTGGAATTCCGCAATGTATCTTTCAGTTATAACAAACATGACGTTGTGCTGGAAAACATTTCAGCAAAGGTGAAAAAAGGTGAAATTCTGGCAATTGTGGGGCCGAGCGGAGCGGGCAAATCCACATTTGTTGATCTCATTCCCCGGTTTTACGATCCGACAAAAGGAAGCATTTGGATTGACGGAAAGGACATTCGCGGGATTGAAATAAAATCACTGCGCCGACTGATGGGGATTGTCACCCAGGAGACGATTCTCTTTAACGATACGGTACGAAATAATATTGCTTACGGTCTTTTGGATCGTCCCCTGGAAGAAGTGAGCGCAGCCGCAAAGGTGGCCAATGCACATCATTTTATCGAGGATCTGCCGCAAAGGTATGATACGAACATCGGCGAACGAGGGGTTACGTTATCCGGCGGACAGAGACAGCGGCTGGCCATTGCGCGTGCGGTTCTTAAAAATCCGCCGATTTTGATTTTGGATGAGGCGACGTCTTCGCTGGACACCGAGTCCGAACTTTTGGTGCAGCAGGCCATTGAACGACTGATGGAAAACCGCACATCTTTTGTTATCGCCCACCGGCTTTCAACGATTTTAAACGCAGACCGGATTATCGTCCTCGATAATGGCCGGATCGTTCAGCAGGGAACACACAAGGAACTTGTGGCGCAAGAGGGGCTTTACAAAAAACTCTACAACATGCAATTTCGATTGTAAGGAATTCGGGTGAACCGGGAAACGAAAAACCTTGATTACTATTTAAAGCGGATAACTTTTATAGCAATGATTGTTTTCGCTGCGGCAATGCCTTTTACCATTGCATTGACACAAATCAGTTTGTTCGTTGCACTGCTTGCCTGGTTGGGACGGCTCACCGTTACTCACTCGTTGCGGCTGCGGCGTCTTTCTCTTGAATGGGCTTTTTTAGCCTATATTGCGGCTGAAATAGTTGCACTGATCTTTTCCACAAATGTGCCGCAATCATTTATTTTCTTAAAGCGGCTGCTGCTCATTCCCATCGTTTACCTTTTTGCACTAGATGTTTTGGAAAAGAAACAGTTGAATCTTTTGGCGACCGTCTTTATCATTTCCGTAACGCTTTACTCGCTCTCCGGCATGGTATCATTTTTTTTCCATCCCTCTCTTCGCGTCCGCTATATACAAAACTCTATGACCACCGGCGGTATCACAATGATCGGCGCCCTGATCACTTTTGCTTTTGCTGCTTTTGCGACTGAAAAAAGGTGGCGATGGATTTGGTTTATCTTTGGTTTGATCAACACCTCTTGTCTGGTGCTTACTTCCACACGCGGTTCATGGCTTGGATTTTTCTTTGGGATTTTGTTCATCGTCTATTTTGCCAACCGGAAACTATTTATTGCTATTCCCTTGCTTATTGCCGCATTTGTTTTTTTGGGACCGCAAGAATTTTCCGGCCGAGTCAAACACATTTTTGATCCGACATGGCGCACAAATGCCAAACGGATCTTTTGGTGGAGCGTGGGTTTGAAAATTTACAAAGACCATCCCATTGTGGGGATCGGCGATGTGAGTACAACGGACATGTTTAAAAAGTATGCTCCTCCGGGAACGAAAGAACTCGTGGGACACATGCACAATAATTTTATTCACATTGCCGTAACCCTGGGTACAGTGGGACTTGTCGCTTTTATCTACATGATGCTGCAAATTTTCCTGGTTCTTTTGCGGCAATTTTTACAAGCCATGCCAAGCAGGGGGCCGACATTGTCGTGGGCTGCCGCGGCTGTGGCGATTTTTATTGCTTTTAATATTAACGGACTTTTTGAATGGAATTTTGGCGATGCCGAAATCATCACAATGATCTGGTTTATGACCGGTGGAGCGCTGGCCATTCCTGTTTTGTCCGATGAAACGCTTGTTCCCTCAGAGGAAAGAATAAAATGAATGTTCATAGCATAAAATCGGGGATGGGCAAAGAAAACGGTGATTTTTCAGATCAGGCTGAAAATTATCGCAAAGAATTGGAGCAGTTTCGAAAAGAGCACGAGCGGCTCAAATTACTTTTTCATGTCACGCGAAATATCTCTAAAGAACTTGTCCTGGATCGTCTGCTGATGCTCATTATGGATGAAGTCAAAAATGTTTTAAATTGCGATCGTTGTACGGTTTTTGTTCTGGATAACGAAAAAAATGAATTATGGGCGCGTGTGGCGCACGGAGAAAAGGAAATCCGTTTTCCCAGCCACCTCGGCATTGCCGGGCACGTGGCGATGACGGGCGAAGTGCTCAACATTCCCGATGCTTATGCGGATCCCAGATTCAATAGAAATATTGACAAAAAAACGGGGTATCGAACACGGAATATTTTAACTGCTCCCATGCGAAATAAGCTGGGAGAACGCATCGGTGTTTTTCAGGCGCTGAATAAATTCAGCGGTCCTTTCACCAGTGGTGACGAGGATTTGCTTGATACCATATCGGTGATCGCGGCAACGCAGATTGAAAACGCCCGGCTTTACGAAGAACAAAAAAAGACCTTTGACAGTTTCATCGAGACCCTTGCAAGCACCATTGACGCGCGCGATCCGATGACGGCAGGCCATTCAAAACGAATTGCCCTTTATGCTGATGCCGTCGCACAAGTGGTCAAAATGAGCCCACAGGAACGTGAGGTTTTACGAACTGCGGCGCTTTTGCATGATTACGGAAAAATCGCTGTAAGGGAAGCCGTTCTCACCAAAGAAGGCAGGTTGACAAAGGTTGAGTATGATCATATCAAAAGCCATTCTACCTATACAAAAAATATCCTGGAGAAAATCAATTTTTCCCGCCAACTCAAGGACGTCCCGTTGATCGCTTCTTCCCACCATGAAAGAATGGATGGCAAAGGCTACCCTGACGGCCTCATTGCAGATGCCATTCCAAAATTGGGGCGAATTCTGGCTGTCGTCGATGTATTTGATGCCCTGACCTCGAAGCGCCATTATCGCGACAGAATGGAATTCCGGAAAGTGCTTAAAATTTTGACTGATGGCTCGGGGACGCACCTGGACGAATTTTACCTCGCTGCTTTCAAAAAGATCAAGCTTGATGTTTTGGTGCAGATTTTAGAAGACGATCATCTTGAAAAACTGGATGAAAGTGACCTCGTCTATTTGAGCGAGTTCAACCTTACACATCTTGTCAGTGCAATGGAAGAAAATGGCCTGCAGCAATCCCGACAAAAAGTATGCAAAGTTTTTCATCATTATTATTCGAGAATGTATTTACGGGAACAGGGTTATGAATAAAGTCTATGCCGACTATTTCAAAACGGCAGCGCCCGCGCGTTCGGCAGTACAAGTCGCACGATTACCCAAGGATGGTTTGATCGAGATTGAAGCCATTGCTTTGGTGCTAAATGAATAAAATGTCATTGCGGACATTTCTGTTCATTTTTGTTTTTTCGGTTTCGCTGTTCCTGCATTCGGATTTTGTCTGTGCACAGAAACCCAATTCAACAAACGCGGAGTCCGTCTCTCAGCCCGACAGTGTAACCGCGGATAGCAGTAAAACAAAATCCCCGCGTGGCGCTATGCTTCGATCTGTCTTTGTTCCCGGCTGGGGTCAATTCTATAACGGCAAGTGGTTCAAAGGCATCCTCATCGCCGGGACGGAAATCGGACTGGTGGCTAACGCTGTCATACAAAATCAATACGCGGTCCATTCAACGACATTGTTGGAAAAAGAGTTTTACGTGAACAATCGTAATCTTTCATTCTGGTGGCTCGCAGGCGCCATTCTCTACAGCGCCGTCGATGCGTATGTGGATGCGCAACTCTATCATTTCGATGAAAGCCCGGATCTGAGTGTTCGCTTTAGGCCCGTTGATAGCGCGTCGCTGAGCGGAGAAAAGGTGTGGGCTTTATCGCTGAAATTCAAATTTTAATAAAATAGGAATGACCTTCTCGATTACGATTCAAAAATTCCGATGATTGATTGCTTCTGAAGGTGGAAGAGAGATTTAACGTTGATGTTGTGCAACCGGCGCTAAAGATCAAAAAGAATTTCGAGGAGTTGGGGATATGAGCAAAATGACTCGACCATTGCCGGATGATTACACTGCTCTTCTGGCGGAAGTCAAGGAACGGGTTCGCTCCGCGCAGTATGAGGCGCTCAGGGCGGTCAATAAGGAACTGGTCGCTTTGTATTGGGATATTGACAGGATGATTGTCAGCCGGCAGGGAGGAGGGTCATGGGGAAAGTCTGTCGTACAACAACTCGCAACGGATTTACAACATGAATTCCCCGGCATCAGGGGATTCTCTGTTCAAAACTTGTGGTATATGCGGCAGTTTTACCTCGAATACCAAAGTAATAAAAAACTCCAACCACTGGTTGGAGAAATCAGTTGGGCAAAAAATCTGCAGATAATGTCTCGCTGCAAAGACCAGCTCGAACGCGAGTTCTACATCCGCATGACCAAAAAGTTTGGCTGGACTAAGAATGTGCTGATTCACCAGATCGAAAACCAGAGCTACGAGAAAACCCTGCTTGGTCAAACCAACTTTGACAAGGCCCTGACGCCTAAGCAAAGAGCGTATGTGACAATTGTGTGCCAAACATGGTGTGCCTGAACCGCAAATCGATACAGACGATGCCTGGGTGACCCTGATTTTTCAGCGTCAAGTCGAAAAAGTTACAGGGGAAGTCCAAGCTCTATTGCAGAAGCTCAGGGGAATGATGACGCGACAAGAGTTGCAGAATTCGCTGGGATTGAAAAGTGA
>JAADGR010000469.1 GCA_013152225.1 Calditrichota bacterium | reverse complement strand
AAAATATTTTCAGTACTCTTATAACTCTTTAACAGAAGGAATATTCTATGGCAATAATCAAACTACCGGTCATCATTCATGGTGTAACGGGAAGAATGGGGAAAATTGCATTGCGCGCAGTGCAAACAATTGCTGCTGATGAATTGGCTCAGGTTGGCGATGATCTTATCAAGCCTGTGCCTGTTGGTCTGGCGAGAAATGCGCAAAAACTTGAAAAGATAGCGACTGAAAAAGGTCTCGAACATTTTTATACGGATTTTGCACAGGCTTATCAGTTTGCTCTAACAATGAATCCGCGCAAACAAATTTATCACAACACAATCTCAACCGGAATTCGCAGGGACGTTATGCTTGATATCCTTCCGAAAATGAATCCCGAAACAACGGCGGTTTACACTGAAAAACCTCTGGCCTCCGGCTATGCGGATGGATTTGCGATTGTGGATGCGCTGGAAAAAGGCGGATTCCTTCATGGCGTTGTTCATCACATGCTTGCAACGCCCGGTGTGCGTAAAGCGCTGGAACTGATGCCGAAAATTGAACCCCTCAGTGCAACGATGGCTTTTGGTTATGAGGTCGGCCCGGGACTCAGCGGAAATGCCGATTTTTCAGGCCAGCGCCCGGATTTTAACTGGTTGTTCAAGGAGTCCGGTGGCGGGATCATTCTCGATATGTGCCACGAAGCGTATTTGTCGGAAGCACTTTTTGGGGAAACTGAACGTTTGAGCGCGAGTGCACGCCTCATCGTTCCGCAGCGGATGAGCACGGACGGCAAAACAGTCATTAACTGCGATGTCGAGGATTATGCGGCTCTTCGCCGTGAACATAAAAACGGCCTCATTAATACGTCAATCTGGTCCTGGTATCGTCGTGTAAATTCCGAGTTCGGCCCGCTTGAAATCACCGTGGAAGGGCGAGGAGGGAGCATAGTTTTTGGACTTTACGGGATTAAAGTACAGTGGAAAGAAACCGCACCGGCTAATCGTTGGGAGAGATCGGTTTCGGGAGAAAAAATCGAGTGGCGCGATTACTGGGAATACCTGAATGTTTCCTACAAAGATCCTTTTGCTCTGGAATTGGCCGATTTCCTCGAATCGGTTATTAAAGAGGAGAAATATCCAAAGGACGCAGTCCATGCGCTGAATGTTTTAGGAGAAGTTGAGGCCTTGTATGAAAGCGCTGCTGCGGATGGGGCGACTGTAGAAAAAAATGATATTTATTATTATCCCCGGCCGGTGCCGGAAGGATGGAGTCCGGAAAGACTGCAAAACGGAAAATTAAAAGTCGTTGAATGAAAGTAGAGCCACACGATATTCATTTTTTCTCGCTATGGCGGGATTGATCGGGCATCCATTGCCGCATTCGCAATGTGATGCCAAAGATTGTGTCCGTCCGGAAGATTGTTTCCTGCCGCTCAGGCACGCGCAATGTCTCGGCTTGGTCGACAGGAGGGAGGCAAATGACCCAGCCCGAAAAAGATGAAAAAATCCTGCGGACATTTATTACTGTTTATTGCAAAAAGGAGCATGGAACGGAAGAATTGTGTGATGATTGTTGCGATGTTTTAGATTATGCACTCAATCGCCTGAAAAAATGTCCCCTGGATCCCAAACCCATGTGCAAAAACTGTCCTGTGCATTGTTACAAACCCGAGTATCGCGCCAAGATAAAAACTATAATGAAAAAAGCCGGCATTACCCTTATTCTCAGGGGCCGGCTTGATTTGCTCTGGCATTACTTTTTTTAAGTTTACATTTCGTCTTCTTCAGCTTCTTTTTCAGCTTCTGCCTCGTTCTCCTCACCCTGAACAGTGAATTTTTCTACCGTCATCCGTAAATCAATGTTGAAAAATCTATAAAGTTCAGCCAAAAGATCGCCGCCTTTGTTATCCTGTATTCTGGAAACAAGCGTCAAGGCTGCATATTCGGACTTTACAATATCTGCGTCCTCGCCTTGGCCAATCTTTACTTTTTTTTGTTTTACATTAAATGGTTTGATCGTCACTGCCTGCAAAACATATTCCTCACCAGTCACATTATCCAAAATCAATATGCGAACCAGGCCGCGAATCATGTTGTTGAACAATTCTGCAACCTGGAGACTGTTATCCAATTCCACATCCGCTTGAATCACGAGTTGGCGAACAAGTTCTCCATCTTCTCCCTTGTCATCAGCAGGCCAATACTTTTTAATAATTGCTTTGTCAAAAACTAACATCTGATCCTCCACATTTATAAAATTAATTTGTCGATTATACGAATAATATAATTTGAAATCAATCTCAAAATTCGGGATGGTTTTGAAAATAATTTCGCGCGCTCAAACATAAATTTGTGAAAAATGTATCCAAATGGAAATTGTCCAGCCTTCACAAGTACAAAGCGAGAGGATATTATGAAATAGTCCTTGCAACGTAACGGGTTACACTTTATATTTATTTGATAAGTTTTTCGTCAAATATGATCAGATTTAGTATCTCACTTTACGCAGAACAATATAAAAAGAATATTTGATATAATGATCAAATCTTTCAAAAGCAAAGCTCTTGAGAAATTATATTTAAATGACAATCGAAAGAGAATCAATCCGGATCATGTTTCAAAGTTACTCAGAATATTAGACCGTCTTGACGCATCTGTTAATCCACAAGACATGAATTTACCTGGATATAAATTGCATGAATTAAAAGGTAACCAGAAAGGAGTCTGGTCAGTTTGGATAAGTGGAAATTGGCGTGTTACTTTTAAGTTTGAAAGCAATGATGCTATTGAAATAGACTATACTGATTATCATTAATATTATCTGGAAGGTTAAATTAAATGACTAAAAGAAAACCGATACATCCTGGTGAGATAATCAGGGAAGACATAATCAGACCACTTGGAATCACAGTAACTGAAGCGGCTAAAAAACTCGGAGTCACTCGAAAAACTCTGTCCGCACTATTGAACTGCAGGACATCCCTAAGTCCGGATATGGCAATCAGAATAAGTAAGGCAACAAATACAACTCCCGAAAGCTGGCTATTCATGCAGGCCAAGCTGGATTTATGGAATGCTTCGCACGACGACACAAAAGTTGAACCATTTGATGATCGTAAAGCTGCATAGTGAACAGCTTTAATCGGTTAAGGGCGGGTCTCTCCACCCCTCTCCTCACACCACCCCCGCAAAAAACGGAGCAGGCTCAGCATGCGGATACGCATACGTCGGTACATCGTGTTCACTTGACCGTTGGGGTAGTGAAAAGCAACTCAGGGTTTTTAAGCCGTCGGATAAATTAACTGACAATAGGTTAATTTATTTCCTGCGTATTTTTCCAATTGAAAAATAAATTTTTGATCAGCTAAAAATGGTAAAAATGTACCATTGATTTTATACGAATTAGCAACATAGCAAAGGTCTTCAATTTATCCTCTAAAATAAAACTTGACAGTTGTCGATTTATTTGCTATAATATTTTTGTAGTTTTGCTTCAGTTAATTTTCGAAACTGATGAAGCGTTTATGGAGGTTTTAATTTATGCTGGTTCGCGTAAGAGTAGAAAGAGTTACGCTAGACACTGCGACCAGTCGTTTTGTAGTCATTCTCAAAGATGAAGAACGTAATCGTTGGCTTCCCATTGTCGTTGGGTCTACAGAAGCACAAGCTATTGCTCTTCAACTGGAAAATATTTCTCCCCCACGTCCATTAACCCACGATTTGATTAAGAATGTGCTCGAATCGATTGATGTCGATATTTCCCGGGTCATTGTTAATGATTTGCGGGAAAATACGTATTTTGCGTTGATCGGGCTGCAGGATAATGGGGAGACAACAGATATTGATGCTCGTCCCAGCGATGCCATTGCTCTGGCGCTACGAATGGATGCCCCGATTTTTGTGGAAGAGTCTGTTATGCGCAGAGCGGGTATCACGGAGAAAGATACTTCGAGCGGCGAAAATGAAGGTGTGACAACCCCGGGTGACAGGCTCGAAGAGTTGAATGTGAGCCTTCGCAAAGCTGTTGAGGATGAACGCTACGAAGATGCGGCGCAAATTCGAGATGAAATCCAAAGAATAAAAGCGAGTTTAAGGGAAAACATTGATTGATCGATCGACATGTTTTTGATTGCTTGATAAAAGCCTCCTTTGTGAGGCTTTTTTTGTATAATGGCCTGAGAACTGTATGAAATTAAAAGCGGAATGAAAAAGAACTCGCCCTCACAGCGCATCCCCTGGATTTATATCCCGACGCTTTACTTTGCCGAAGGTCTGCCTTATATCATTGTAAATTCCGTCTCTGTGATCATGTACAAAAAAATGGGCATTTCGAATCAGTTGATCGGTATGACCAGTATTTTGTATTTGCCTTGGGTGATCAAGATGTTCTGGGGGCCGGCCGTTGATATTTACTCCACCAAGCGAAACTGGATCATCCTAATGCAACTGGGTATGGGAATAGCCTTTATCGCCCTCTCCATGGCCGTCCAATTTCAAAGCTTTTTTCTGTTTACTCTTGGCGGGTTTATCATCGTTGCTTTTATGAGCGCCACGCACGATATTGCTGCGGATGGTTTCTATATGCTCGCTCTCGATCAAAAGCAGCAGGCTTTATTTGTTGGTGTCAGGGCGACGTTTTATCGTCTGGCAATTCTTTTCGGTTCCGGTCTGCTGGTTGTTATTGCCGGTAAAGTCGAAAAAAACACACTCAATATTCCTCTCAGTTGGACGATCGTTCTCGCTATAGCAGCGGCTGTGTTCCTCGGCGTTTTTTTGTTTCATAGATTTTATCTTCCTTTTCCTCCAAATGATTTTTCCCGAAAAGGAGAATCACAGCGCGCGCCATTTCTGGAAATATTCCGCAGTTATTTTAGTCAAAATAAAATTGTGGCCATTGTTGTTTTTATTCTGGTGTACAGGCTTGGTGAAGCGGTTCTTTCAAAAATGGCAGCCCCCTTTTTGCTTGATCAGCCAAAAGCCGGTGGTCTGGGGCTGCAAACGCAAACTGTTGGATATGTTTACGGCACTGTAGGTGTTTTAAGCCTGACGGTGGGCGGTCTTTTGGGCGGCTGGCTTATTTCAAAATTCGGGCTAAGACGCTGCATCTGGCCCATGGCACTTTTACTCAAAGCCCCCGATCTCGTCTACCTTTATATGGCTGTGGCCAAGCCTGCACTGGCACAAATCTATTTTCTTGTCGCTCTGGAGCAATTCGGCTATGGCTTCGGATTTACCGCTTTTATGGTTTTTCTTATGCTTACGACAGATGAAAAATATAAAACATCGCACTTTGCTATTTCAACCGGAATTATGGCGTTGGGTATGATGCTGCCCGGCATGGCCAGCGGCTTTTTGCAGAATGCGCTGGGGTACGTCAATTTTTTTATCCTTGTCATTTGCCTGACCGTCCCGGGTTTGCTGGTTCTCTTTTTCATTCCTCTTGAAGAAAAAGGGTGAGATTCATTGATTTTAAAAAGATAGTGAAACATAAACGGTATGATGAAAATCAGGAAATTAATAAAATCAGATATTCCCCAAATAACCCATTTGTGGAATCAAAATGTCAGGCACGATTTAATGACTGAGGCATTGCTGTTTGAAAAAACATTTGCTGATCCGGATTTTAAAGCAGGTCTGACAATGATTGCCGGTGAGGACAAACCGCTCGGTTTTATGCAGGGATTATATCGGCTAACGGCAACGGGAGAAAAAATTGGCTGGATAAAACTGTTTTTCGTTGTAAAAAAGTTTCGGCGTCAGGGAGTCGCTACTTTTCTTTTACAGCGCATTGAAGAGTTGCTGTGGGGAGAAGGCGTTTCGGAAATTCGAATCATGGATTCAAATCCCAATTATTTCCAGCCGGGTATTGATCCGTTTAATACCGAGGCCATAGCTTTTGTGGAGAGAAACGGTTATAAAAAGTTTGCCGACACGGCAAATCTCATCGCTGATTTAAACCAGGATTTGAATACTGCTTTGGAAGTGGATGTGCTTACCAGGGAAGGAATTGAGATTCGCCGTGCGGAAGAGAAAGATCGTCAACAGCTATCCGAGTTCCTGGCGAGCAAATTTCCATCGTGGGAAAAAGAAGTCCCCGTGGCATTCCGGAACAAGCCTGCAAGTTTGCATCTTGCATTTTATCGCGGGCGTTTGGGCGCTTTTTCAGCCTATGACGTGAACAATTTGAATACCGGCTGGTTCGGTCCTATCGGCACGGATAAAGTATTTCGCGGAAAAGGTGTAGGCGGGATATTACTGAAACGATGTTTGCAGGATATTAAAAAGCAGGGCCACAAACATGCTGTTATACCATGGGTTGGTCCGATTCCGTTCTATATGCACTATGTCAATGCGCGTATGCACCGCGTATTTTGGAGATATAAAAAGGAACAGAAGAAATAAAATGCTGCGCCGCTCAAAAGCTGTTTTGTTCACAGTCTTGATGATTTTGCCTCTTGCGGCATTTCCGCAGCAATTTCCAAGGGAAAAAGTAAAACTCGGGATAGATGTTCTTCTCAGTGAAAATATAGATTTGCTCGAAGGGAAACGCATCGGCCTGGTAACAAATCCCACCGGCGTGTGCTCCAATTTAACATCCACGATCGATACGCTGAATATGCGCCCTGATGTGAACCTCGTGGCACTGTTTGGCCCGGAGCACGGCGTACGTGGTGATCGTTACGCCGGGCAGAATATTTCCAGCTACACGGATGAAAAAACGGGACTGCCTGTTTGGAGCTTGTATGGCAAAACGAAAAAACCGACGCGCCGGATGCTGCAGGGCATTGACCTGCTTATTTTTGATATGCAGGATATCGGCTCGCGCGCGTATACCTACATTTATACCATGGCGCGCACAATGGAGGCGGCCAGAGAAAACAATATTCCAATCCTTATTCTGGATCATCCCGATCCACTGGGCGGCGAATTGGTTGAGGGCCCTGTGCTGAAACCCGCTTTCAGGTCTTTTATCGGCCTTTACCCCATCCCCTCTGTTTACGGTATGACGATTGGCGAACTTGCTTTGTATTTTAATTCGGAATTCAAGATCGATGCGGATTTGACAGTCATTCCTGTGCGCGGATGGAAACGATCACAGATATTTGCAGAAACCGGGCTTGTCTGGGTTCCTACTTCACCGCACGTGCCCTGTATGGAAACGCCGTTTTATATCGCTGCTACAGGGTGCATTGGCGAATTGCAAACGGTAAATGTTGGAGTAGGTTATACATTGCCTTTTCAACTCGTCGGGGCCCCCTGGTTTGATGCGAGTGATTTGGCTGCCGAATTGAACCACCGGCATTTGCCGGGTGTCCTTTTTCGTCCTGCTTTTTACCGTCCTTATTATTCCACTTTGGCGGATCAAAATCTGCAAGGCGTGCAAATTCATATTATCGATTTCAAAACGTTCAAACCAATGCTCACACAAATTCATATCCTCGTTGCAATGAAGAAGCTTTATCCTTCACAGCAAATATTCGATCAGGCTCGTCTGGCCATGTTCAACAAAGCCATGGGGACGGATTTTGTTTGGAAAGCAATTGTAGGCGGTCAGACTGCCGGAGAAATTTATGCAACATTTGAAAATGATATTACAAATTTTATGACAAAGCGCAAGAAATATTTGTTGTATAAAGAGTAAAACGGCCTGTTTTAACGTCATTTTTTTGATGAAAGAAAAATCTTGTCGGATATTTTCAGCAGAACGATCAGAATGCCAATATAAATTTTATAAAGGCTGTTCGTGACGGCGTTATTTATGCAGAGGCGGAAGATGTTTCCAGGCGCCACAAAATTGCAACATTATTTTGAATCTTTTTCGGGTTTTTGCATCTAACCACTATAGCAATTTTATTTAATAATAACTGAAACATGGAGAAACAGATGGCGACTATCAATCTGACGATGGATGCTCTTGAGAGTACACTCGAAAATAATGACATGGTTCTTATAGATTTTTGGGCAGAGTGGTGTGCACCATGCAAAATGTTCGGACCTATTTTTGAAAAGGCTTCGGAAAAATATCCTGATATGGCTTTTACAAAGGTGAATACCGAAGTTGAAAGAGAATTAGCCGGTGCTTTTGGGATCAATTCCATCCCGACACTTGCAATTTTCCGCGAAAAGATACTTCTTTTCAAACAACCGGGAGCTTTACCTGATGCTGCACTTGAAGATATTATTACTCAGGTGAAGAATTTGGACATGGATCAGGTAAGAGCAGAGATTGAAACTCAAAAAGAAAAAGAGGCTGTGGCAGAATAGCAGAGCGATTCCTGATTGCCGTTGCTGTCGTTGCGAGGAGCGTAGCAACAGTTTCCCCCGAATTGTCGGGGATGTAATCTCCTTATTTCCAATTACCTATGAGATTGCTCCGCTTTGCTTGCAATGACACGCTCTAATATTGGATAAACTTGAGGGCATTAATTTATATTGATGCCCTTTTTCCATTGGTGTTATATTGCTGATTCCTTTTTTAATCGTTTTGCCCAAAATAGTATTGCCTGCTTTTTTGTCCATTTGGATTCAGTTCGAATTGAAAAGCAATTGGCATGACAAGCAATTATTTTAATTTCTTTGCACCCGTTTGACTATTTTTTTTAAAGCAAATAATTCGCTCAAAACTCCAATAAAATTTTTGGCAGGAGATAATCTGCTGTCCGGATCAGCAGTCCATTCAATTGGAAATTCCCGAATGCGTTTTCCGCTTTTTAACGCGCGGATGATGATTTCAATATCGAATAAAAAACCGTTTGAAATGCATTGCTTATATAATTCTCGTGCCAAGTCGCCTTTGTATATTTTAAATCCACATTGGGTATCCGTTAAATTTGCCGGTATTCTTAGCCAGATTATCAAAACCCAATGGATGAGTTTGCTTATTATTCTTCGCCCTAATGGTTGAGGCCGACGAATAATGCTTTCCGGCAATTTTCTCGAGCCGTGGGCAATGTCGCAAGAGTTATTTTGCAATAAAGATAATCCCTTTAATACGTTTGAATAAGGCACGCAAAGACCGCTATCCGCAAACATAACAAATTGACTTTTGCTTGCAATAATGCCGTTTTTTACGGCAAAACCTTTTCCATGATGTTCCTTAAAATGCAATACGCGCAGCGATGCCTGGATAGAATCACCTGCATGTCGGGCGACTTGCGTCGTATCATCACTGCTGCCGTCATCAACAACAATGATTTCGCCCTCTAGGTTTTGCTGCTGCAAAAATTCGGCAGCGGCTTTTACATCTTGTGCAATTTTACGACTTTCATTCAAAGCCGGAATGACTATTGATAAATCCATCGGATATCCAATTCGTGTTTATTTGCCTAGTCGACTTGCTTAAATTAAAATATATATTATTTTTTCCAAAGGTTCTTTTGTGTACAAGCAATAAACCCGAACAAGGGACTAAAGCCCCTTGTTGTGATTATTGAGGCGTTCGATCCCAGCGATATTTTTTCAATTTCTCCAGCAATTCCGCCGGAAGAGGCCCGGCGTCACTGACCGCAATGTTTTCCTCCACTTGTTTTGTCTTGCGCATTCCGGGAATGGTGGTGCTGACAGTTTTATTGCTGAGAATAAACCGCAATGCCATTTCAGCCATCGTTATGCCTTCCGGGATGAGCGGTCTTAGCGTATCTGCATGTTCTACGCTGGCTTTGAGATTCTCCGGGACAAAATAGGTGTTGCGCCAGTCGCCTTCCGGCCAATGACTGTCCGGGGTTAGTGTCCCTGTTAAGGTGCCTTCGTCGAACGGTACGCGTGCAATGACGGCGACGTCCATTTCTTCACATGCGGGGAAGAGCTCATCCTCGGGGGCCTGCTCAAAAATATTGTAAATAACCTGCACCGCATCGACAAGGCCGCTGCGCACGGTCTTGACGCCATTCCAGGCTTCCCAGCGATTGATGCTGATGCCCACAGCGCGAACAAGTCCCTGGCTTTTTAAATCATCTATCTTTTTTGCCCAGCGGTCATCATCCGCCCAATGATCTTCCCATGTATGAAACTGAATCAGGTCAAAGCTTTCAAC
>JAADGR010000361.1 GCA_013152225.1 Calditrichota bacterium | reverse complement strand
CGCTCTTTGGGATTTTGGCTAATTCTTTCAAGAAGCTTAAATTACCAGACCTCAAAGATCTTGAAGACCTTTGAGGTCTCTCCCATGACTTAAGTTTCTCATAAACAATTAGATTCCTTTTGTAAAACAGGATTGCATTATGTATGAAAAAATAATAATCCAGAATTTCTACAAAATTAAGATTTAAATTTATAACCTGAATGATTCAAGATATATAAATCGGATGAATGATGAAACTTTTAATCATCGAAGACGAACCGGAGATGCTCAACAGCATCACCTCTTATCTGGCAAAATCGGGATATGTTTGTGAAATTGCATCTACGTATGATGAAGCGGATGAAAAGCTGTGGCTCTACGAATACGACTGCATCATTCTGGATATTTCCCTGCCGGACGGAAGCGGTTTGGATATATTAAAAGAATTAAAAAAGAGCCAAAGCACCACAGGAGTCATCATTGTTTCTGCCAGGAATTCGTTGGACGATAAAATAAAAGGACTGAATTTAGGAGCTGACGACTATCTCCCTAAACCGTTTCATTTGACTGAACTGCACGCACGAGTGAACGCAATTATCCGCAGAAAACAGTTTGAAGGAAATAACGAAATCATCTTGCAAAATCTTGTCATTGATCTGGATAATAAAAATATTTCGGTCAATAACAATGAAATAACTCTCACCAAAAAAGAATATGAACTGCTTTTATTTTTCGTGTCCAACAAAAATCGCGTCATTAGCAAAACTTCCCTGGCCGAACACATTTGGGGGGACAATACAGACCAGGTCGATAGTTACGATTTTTTGTATTCGCAAATTAAAAACTTGAGGAAAAAGCTGAAAGAGTTTGCTTCGATCTATAATATTCAGGCTGTTTATGGATTGGGTTACAAATTTTGTCTAGCAGAATAGCTTTTTAACCGAAGAGTTCACTGCGGTTGAAATCAATTAAAACTATCTCTACCGAATGAACCATAAATATGAAATTACTAAACATCACCACAAAATATTTTCTTGTATTGCTCTTGACCATATTGACGTTATGGACTGCCGTCTTTTATTTTGTTATCAAAAACAAAATCTCAGAAAATGTTGATGAATTCCTCGATAATAAAAAGTTGGAAATAGTAAGAGAAACCGAATCCAATCCTGGCTTGTTAAACTGGAAATTATCATATAAATCTGATTTTAAAATTGAAAAAATTACTCCACAGGAAGCAGATACGATTAAAGAACACTTTAGTAAAATATGGATATTAGAACCGCTCGAAAACGACTTGGAACCCTACCGCCAATTAACGACTAGCTTTTCAAATAAGCAAGGATATTTTAAGCTTACGATTACCACTTCATTGGTGGAAAGCAATGAATTAATCGGAACGATACTGATAACCGTTATTTTGCTTTATCTTGTCTTGGTCATTTCGGTTGCATATCTCAACAGAAAATTATTGCAAAAACTCTGGCAACCTTTTTATTCAACTCTGAATCAAGTAAAAAAATATCGTCTGGAGCAGCACAGATCAATTAATTTTGATTCTACAAATGTTGTGGAATTCCGGGAATTGAATGAAACCATTTCTCAATTGATAAAGAATAACCTTCAATCCTACCGGAATCAAAAACAATTCATAGAAAATGCGTCCCACGAGATACAAACACCTCTGGCCATTGCCGGAAACAAAGCGGAATTATTAATGGAAAACCCCGATCTCACTGCAGGGCAAGCAGAATTAATAGATTCCATTACGGAGAATCTAAACCGACTGTCCCGCCTGAATAAAAGTTTGCTTTTGCTTTCCAAAATACAAAACAATCAATTTCCGGAAACAGAAAAAATCGATATCGAAGCAACTATAAAAAGAATTTTTAATGATTTGGACGAGCTGATTGAATTCAAAAGAATCACGTTCAAACCGGTTTCAAAAGGGAAAGCTGTTGTCAAGATGAATCCTGATCTGGCCGAGATTCTTTTTGGCAATCTTGTCAGAAATGCCATTCATCATAATACAGAGAATGGCTTCATTCATCTGATCATACGAGATAATGGAATCGTCATCGAAAATAGCAGTTTACCTTTTAAAGGCGACACAGACCATCTTTTTGAACGGTTCATTAAAAATTCTAACAACAAAAATTCTTATGGCCTGGGGCTTGCAATTGTTAAAAGCATCTGCGACTTTTACCATTTTACTATTTCTTACACCATCCAAAAAAATATCCACAAAATTATTCTCCAATTCTAAAATTCCAGTTTTCCTACAAAATTGGCTGTTAAATTTAGTTTTATTATTTTAATTACAAAAAATTACCCAAAAAAAAGGAGATTGTCATGAGAACCGTAATTGCATTCGTTTCCGCTGTTATCTTTTTTAGTTTGGTTGCCTGTGCACAAACCAGAGTACCCGAAAAAGTGAAAGCCGCTTTTCAGAGCAAGTTTCCAGCCGCTAAAGACGTGGAATGGGGAAAAGAATCCGAAACAGAATTTGAAGCCGAATTCGAAATGAATGGCAAAGAAATGACCGCTAATTTTGATGTCGGCGGAAAATGGTTGGAAACCGAGTCCACCCTTTCCAAAGATGAATTACCCGCACAGGTGCTCGCGACCTTGAGGACTCAATTTGGTGATTATAAACTAAAAGTCGCTGAAAAAACCGAAAAAGCCGGCAAGCCGGCGGTTTTCGAAGCAAAACTGGAAAAGGATGAAACCGACATGGAAGTGGTGATGGATGAGAGCGGCAAAGTTGTGAAAAAGGAAATCAAAAGCGAAGAAAAGGAAAAAGAGGAAAAAGAAGGCGATGAACATGGAGAAGGCGTAGAGAAAGCTGAGACTTGGACAAAATCGTTCGACCTGAAACAGTGCCAATTCTCTTCGACCGGCAAAAACAAGTTCTTCATTTTACAGCCGGGCTATCAGTTGATCCTGGAAGGAACAGAGGGGAAAGATAAGGTCAAACTGGTCATTTCTGTTTTGGATGAAACGCAGAAAATCGGGGATGTAAAGACCAGAGTTGTGGAAGAAAGAGAAATGGCAAACGGTCAATTGATTGAAGTTTCCAGGAACTTTTTCGCCATTGACAAAAAGACACAAGATGTTTTTTATTTTGGCGAAGATGTGGATATTTATAAAAACGGCAAGGTGGTGGGTCACGAAGGCGGCTGGAAGGCTGATGAAAAAAATAATCATGCCGGATTGATGATGCCCGGGAGCGTCCTATTGGGTGCACGCTATTACCAGGAAGTGGCTCCGGATATTGCCATGGACAGAGCAGATATCGTGGATACAGAGGCAGTTTTGCAGACGCCTGCCGGTAATTTCAAAAATTGTCTCAAAACCGAAGAAACCACGCCTTTGGAACCGGATGCACAGGAATATAAAATCTACGCTCCGGGCATAGGTCTCATCAAAGATGGGAATCTGCTACTGATAACGTATGGCCTTCACATCTTGTGAAAAAAACATTGTTTGGCTCACAGGTTTAAGCAACCTAAAGAGTGCAAGAGATTCGTTAAATCAACGAACATAATTTTATATGATAAACTTAGTTCTTGAGAGAGACCTCAAAGGTCTCGGAGACCTTTGAGGTCTGGAAATTTAAGTTTCTTGAAATTTACTATATTGTATAGTTTCATATTTCGGATTATAAACAACGGAGACGAGAATGAGGTTTGGAAAAGTTTATTTTCTAATATTGTTCATATATTGTTTCCATTATCCCCATGCTGCTGTGGCGCAGCAAAAACACCTGGACTTGCAGCAACTCATGGAGATTGCATTGAAAAAGAATGCCGACATTCAGGTGCAACGCAACGAAAAACGAATTGCAAAATATCAGTGGTGGCAGTCAGTTTCACAAATGCTTCCCCGGGCTGATGTGGAAGCTGGTGTTATCAAATCGTCTGCGCGAAATGGAACGCCTGATTTTGTTGCGGCAAATGCTCTGTTTGAAAGGAACGCCTGGTTGTCTTTGCAGCAACCTATTTTTAATGCAGACAATGTTATGAATATTTTAAATAATCACATCGAACAGCGAAAGCAAAAGCTGCTTTATTCTCAAGCAATGCAGGATGTTTTGCTGCAAGTGGTCGAAGCATATTTTACCGCTTTGCAGAATAGAGATGATATCACCGTTTACAAAAAGAATTTCGATGCTTTTAAAATTCTATACGACCAGAGCAAATTCCTGTATGAGAATGGCGTTGTCCCGGAACTGGATGTTAAAAAATCAAGAGTTGAATATCTCTTACAGAAAAATATGCTCTTAAAAGCGCAAAAAGATTATCTGGCAGCGCTGAATCACATCAAAGAATTAATAGGATTTGCGATTGAAGATTCCCTTGCCCTGGCAGATATATCGATTAAAACAACTCATTTGGACTCGTTGCCTGCTTATTTGAAAATAGCTCTGAAAAATCAGCCTGAACTCAAAGCAGCCGAATTGGAGAAAAAACGATTTGCTTATCGGAAACGCTTCATTCGCCTGCGGCATTTACCATCGGCAAATGCCGGCGTTTATTATGGCTGGGATACAGCGGAGCCCATTCGATCCATAAACAAAGGATGGCAGGTTTATCTTACTTTACGCATGCCCCTGTGGCATTGGGGAAGCATCCACCTGGATCAACAAATTGCAGACATTCGCTATCAGCAGACTGAAACTCTATACCGTCGTTTGCTAAAGCAGATTAAGCAGCAAGTTATTAATTCATATCGGGAATGCAAGATTCAATTGCAGCAGATGCAGGCCATGCAGGAAAGTGAACAAGATGCGACTGAAGCGGTCAGGATGGCAAAAATCGGTTATCAGGAGGGCACCGTGACCAACCTGGATGTCATCAATACGCAAAAGTTGCTTACCGAAACACAGGTCAAATATTATCAAGCTCTTTATGCCTTTTACGTGGCCAAAGCCAGGTTGTATCGCAGCATGGGGAAGCTGAAGGAGAATTTTTCATGGCTCGAGTGAGAAATATTTTGTTTTTTTCGTTAATCGGTATATACGGTCTGAGTTATTCCCAAGTCATTGCGCCGGTCAAGGTGGTTCAGGCCAGGGTTCAGGTAATTTCGGAAATCGTTGAAGGTCATGGGGCCATCCAACCTTATCCACAAAATGATATAAGAATTTCTCCTGTTTATCCCATGCGGATAGAAGCAATCCCGGTAAAACCGGGAGAATGTGTTCAAAAAGGGCAATTGATCGTCAAACTTCAACGCGATCAATCTATAGATGTGACGGTTGAAAAGGCACGCGTGAGTCTGGAGCAGGCTAAATTAAATTTGCAGCGAGCAAAAAAATTATTTGAGAATGGTGTCATTCCAGGAGTAAAATACGAACAAGCACAAACGGAATATCATCTTGCAAAAGCGGACTATGAAATTCAGCAACGTTCCCTGGACTATGCCAAACAAAACAGCAACATCCGCTCTCCGATCGACGGTTATGTGAGTAATGTGGAAGGAGCCGTGGGACAAATTGCCGATCCATCGCAAGAGATTCTGAGAATTGTTAATACTAAAAAGTTGATAGCACGCATCGGTGTCGAAATAGAAGATATCGGCAAAATCAAGGCGGAGCAAACTGTTGATATCACCATCCCGAATTTACCTGATCAACGCAACTTTGCCGGTAAAGTGGTCAAAATAAATAAAGAAATTGATCCTGCTACGCAGTTAGTTCATCTCTGGATTGATTTGAGTAATCAGGATGGAATTCTTCAGCCGGGTATGTTTGCCGAAGCACGAATTATCGTGAAAAACATCAGGAATTCCATAGTCGTTCCCAGGTCTGCGATATTGAAAGATAAGAATGGTTTTTATGCCTTTATTATAGACAAACAAAAAGCAAAAAAAGTCCACGTAGAAACAGGCATCCAAAATGACAAAGCGGTTCAAATAATAAAAGGTATTCAAAAAGGTGATCAGCTAGTTTACCTGGGCAATTATGAATTAAAAGAAGGAATGCAGGTTAGTATTCAAAAATGAGGACGTTCTATGGATATCGGTAAAATCATGCGGAATCATACCAAATCCATTATTTTTCTGGTTGCTATTTTGTCTATTGCCGGTTTGTTTAGCGCATTTAAACTGCCAGTTGCACTGTTCCCGAACATCGCCTTTCCTCGCATAGTCGTTTCTGCCGATGCCGGTGATATGCCTGCGGATCGCATGATGATAACGGTTACCCGTAAATTGGAAGAAGCTGTTAATTCAATAGCGGATGTGCTTACTGTCCGCTCAACAACCAGTCGCGGCACCACAGAACTCTCCATCAACTTCCACTGGAATACTGATATGATCAAGGCGGAATTGCTGGTTAATAATGCCGTCAACCAGATCAGAAGCGAATTGCCCGCCGCTTTTCAGTTTCGTGTTCGGCGGATGAATCCCACTGTTTACCCTATAATCGGTTATAGCCTGATTTCCCAAAGTCGCGGATTAGTGGACCTACGGAATTTTGCCGAGTATGTTCTGCGTCCTACATTAACCAGCATTGATGGCGTGGCAAATGTGGTAGTATTGGGAGGGAGAACAAAGGAATATCAGGTCATTGTCAATCCCGAACGACTTTGCTCTTTTGACCTTTCCATGTCGGATTTAATAGATGCTATCCGCAGCACCAATATCGTAAGTTCTGTGGGAAAAATTGAACAGAATTATCAGCTTTACCTGACACTGGTTGACGGGCAATATTCGAATGTGAAACAATTAGGACGCACTGTTGTCAAGATTCATAACCAGATGCCGGTATTTTTGGACGATGTGGCAGTCATTCGGGAATCGGTGCGGCCGGAATGGACGCGCGTTACCAGCAATGGCCAGGAGGCTGTGCTATTAAATGTTTATCAGCAGCCCGGCGGCAATACGGTCAAAATAGACACCGAGATTAAAAAAACTTTAGCCTCCATGCAAGACCGCATTCCCGGCGATATTTCACTTTCCAAATTTTACGATCAATCGGATTTGATTGTGGAAAGCATGAAGAATGTCCGTGACAGCATTATTGTTGGAATATTTTTGGCAGTCATTATTCTTTTTGTTTTTTTGAGGAACTGGAAAATTACACTCATCGCTTCCCTGGATGTTCCGTTATCTATCGCCATAACAATTCTTGTGATGAATGCTTTGAACATGAGTTTTAACATCATGACGCTGGGCGGTATTGCCGCAGCGATCGGACTTGTAATTGATGATGCCATCGTCGTTGTCGAAAATATTATTCGGCATTTGGCTTTACGCCGGCAAACACCAAACGAAGCTGTGCATGCTTCTTTAAAGGAAATTTTACATCCTATTCTGGGTTCATCCTTTAGCACAATTGTGGTATTTGCACCTCTGGCTTTCCTGTCCGGAGTAACGGGCGCATTTTTTAAATCTTTATCTTTAACCATGGCCATCAGTCTGTTGGTTTCCATGTTGTTATCTATGTTTTTTATTCCTATACTTTCTCATCGTTATATTTCGAGAAAAGATGCCGAGAAACAGGAAAAACCCGGCAGATTGTTTGCGCTTTTACACCATTACTATGAATTCGTCTTGACTTTTCTTTTCAGACGAAAATATGTGGTTTTTGGGCTGGCAGCCATGCTTTTTATTTTGAGCTATTTTCTATACAAAGGGCTTCCCAGCGGATTTTTGCCCGAAATGGATGAAGGCACATTTATTTTAGATTACCGCACACCGCCGGGAACATCTTTGCAAGAGACAAACCGGGTGATGATGCAAATTGAAAAAATTATAGCAACCATACCGGAAGTTGCCAGTTATTCCCGACGCACAGGACTGCAATTAGGCGGCGGGCTAACCGAAGCGAATATGGGTGATTTTTTAATCCGCCTGAATCACAAAAGAAGCCGAAATATTCAACAGGTCATCGACGCTGTCCGAGACAAGGTGTTGAAAAATGTTCCTGGAGTAAACATCGAGTTCGCCCAGTTGATGGGTGATTTGATCGGAGATCTGACGGCAGTTCCCCAGCCTATTGAAATTAAAATATTTGCAAATGATTACAATCAAATCCACCAAATATCGCAAAAAGTTGTTGCGGAAATCCGGAAAGTAAAGGGCGTTGTTGATATATATAATGGCGTGACAATCGCGGGATCATCCATTCTGATAAAAGTTGATAAGTTGCGTGCCGCCTTATTCGGATTAACCGTCGATGATATTCAACGCGAAGTTGAGGCGGCAATAAATGGAACTGTGGCATCTGAAATTCAGGATAAACAATATATGAGCGGCATCCGCGTGTGGTCTCCGCTTAATATTCGTCGTGACATGGACAGGATTAAAAATTTGCGTATTCATTCTCCTAACGGTGATTATATTTCTCTTGCCTCGGTTGCCGATTTGCATGTTCAGGAAGGACAACCGGAATTGACCCGGGAAAACCTGAAACAAATGATCGCTGTAACGGCGCGCATCAGCGGTCGGGATATGGGCAGCACTCTGCGAGAAATTCAATCTAAAATAAAGCAGGATATTTTTCTACCGCAAAATGCATTCATTAAATATGGCGGGCTATACAGAGAACAGCAAAAGTCGTTCAGAGGATTACTGATCGTTCTCATTATGGCTGTGCTGCTGGTGTTTAGCGTGCAGTTGGTGGAATTTGAATCCTTCAAGATTCCTTTTATTATTTTAACAATCGACTTTCTGTCGTTATTTGGTGTCTTTTTGCTTCTGCGCATAACCGGTGTGGCTTTAAACATTTCTTCCATGATGGGAATGATCATGATCATAGGCATTGTTGCGGAAAATGCAATATTTTTAATCCATTACATCCAATTGTTTCGCAAGCAGGGAACATCATTGCACCAGGCGATCATCGAGGCCGGGAAAGTTCGGATGCGGCCGATCATCATGACAACTTTGGCAGCAGTGCTTGCCCTCATGCCGCTCGCCATTGGCATAGGTGCCGGTGCGCAAATGCAGCAGCCTTTGGCCATTTCCGTGATAGGTGGTTTTTCACTTTCGGCGTTTTTATTGCTCTTCTTCTTGCCGGTATTTTATGCAACATTGTTTGCAAACGAAAAATGAATTAAAAATTATAACGCTAAAAATAAAAGTATCATCTCAAAATTTAAAGGAATTCAACGTGTCAAAAAATACTTTCAATAAATTTTTTGTCGCTATAATCATCTTTCTAACTATTTTGGTTGTTGGGATAAAAATTTATTCGATTCTATCCTTTCCCGAGATAAGCGATTGGAATTACACACAACTGAAAAAAATTAATAAAGAAAAAAACGATTTTTCATTCGTCGTTTTCGCGGACAATAAAAACTCGATTAGAACTTTTAAGAGTTTGATTAAAAAAGTTAATAACGAAAAAGCTCTGTTTGCAATCGATGTTGGTGACCTTGTTTACGACGGAGAGAATGAAAAATTCAGATTCTTTATAAATCAAATTAAGCAATTGCAGAAACCTCTTTTAACTGTGATCGGCAATCATGAGATCAAAGAAAACGGCAGAGGAAATTATTATGATTTTTTTGGCCGTTTTTATTATTCATTCGCCATCGGCAACAGTTATTTCATTATCCTGGACGATGCCAATGAGGAGAATGTTGATCCCTGGCAAATGGAATGGTTAAAAAAAGAATTGCAGAAAAGTCAACGATATAAATATCGTTTTGTATTTATGCATGTTCCTCTTTATGATCCCCGCAAGGGTGAATATAAGATGGGGCACAGTCTGCAGAATCCGGCTTTTGCAAAAAAATTAAATGACCTTTTTGATCAATATCATGTTACCATGATTTTCTCGTCTCATATTCACGCCTATTATCGTGGAACCTGGCGAGAGACGCCCTATATTATTACCGGTGGTGCCGGAGCGGAATTAGCGGGCGCCGATCCGCAACATTATTTTTATCATTATTTGATTGTGCAGGTATCTGAAAATGGTGTTTCCTATCATATTGTGAAACTCAAGAGTCCTGACTTTGAAATTTTCGACAGATTAATTCATGATGCATGGATCTATATTTATGCATTTTTTGCCATTCACTATCTGGATTTACTTATTATCCTTGCTTTCATTTATCTGGGAATTTATTTTGTTTTCAGTAAAAAGAAAATCTGGATGAAAAAGTCAAATTTAAAATTTTAAGGAAGGAGATCATCTTTTGCGATGTCGTTTATTTCTACTCAGTTTCTTTGTATTAATTTTTTTTATACTACATGATTGTTACGCAATGGGAATCGGAGACAGTTCGCTCATTGTCCGGGATGGCAAACATTTTATTGCTGTGGGAGTGAACCTGGCAAGAACGCCTCTTCAGTTCCGGGCCAATGACTGGAAAAAGGTCGGACTGATCACCGGCAGCACGGCTTTATTGTTTTTTGCCGACAAAGATATTCAGCACTTTGCCCAATCGCATCAAAATCCAACCAATAACCGGCTTTTTAATTTCGATCAGTATTACGGCAACGGCTATACCGCCGCAATGACGGTTGGCGTCTATGGCTTTGGTTATATTTTCCACAAGCCATCCGTCAGGAAAGCGGGATTGCAATCCATGGAGGCCTTGTTCTATTCCGGCATGATCACCGGGGCGATTAAAGTCTTGCTCGGCAGGCGCAGGCCTTATGGCGGGGACAGCCATCTCTTTTTCAAGCCCTTGCAATTGGATGCAGTTTACGAATCCTTGCCCAGCGGTCATACGACGGTTAGTTTTGCCGTATCCACGGTGATGGCAAAATCGTTGGACAATCCTCTCTGGAAAACGTTCTGGTATGGCTCCGCCGGTATGGTGGCGGCTTCTCGTGTATACCACAATGCGCATTGGTTTTCAGACATATTCCTGGGCGGGGTTATCGGTTATAGTGTGGCAAATTTTATTGTGAAATTGGATGAAGGAAAACCTGAAGGAAGTAACCTGCATATTTTCAAGGAAATTTACCCCTATTTTAGTAACGATCGATTTGGATTGCAGATGTATTTTTAGGTATAAATGGAATAACAATGGCACAAAAGAAATATCGAAACAGGCTGCAATTAAAAATTACAGTTTATTTTATTCTCCTCGCAATTTTGATTATCAATTCGGTCGGCTGGTTTCTCTACTATCGTGCAAAACATTATTTTGATGTAGAGTTGGGTAAGAAACTTGTAGGGATTTCCCAATCTGGCGCCGACTTTATGGATGCCGAACTTTTAACCTACCTGAAACCAGGGGACGAGGAGGGAACTTTTTATCAGTCCCTTTTGCACACGCTGAATATTCTAAAGAATGATTTTCATGTTACCCGCATTTATGTAATAGATAACTATTTTAAAGTTTTGGTGGATACCCGACCCAATTCTGCAATTGGCAGCATTATTCCTCATCTGCAGAGCAACCTCGTTGAATTAAATATGGCCTTGGATGGAAAAGCAGTCTATTCAATACTTTATCGTGGCTATAACGGCAATCTCTACAAATCTGCGTTTTTTCCTGTCGAGAATAGAGCAGGCAAAGTTGTAGCTATTGCCTGTGTGGATGCCAGCCCTGGATTCTTGCAGGTCATTGATAAAATCAGAGGTTCCATTTTATTTATTAATTTAATCAGCTTTGTTTTTGCAATCTTATTAGCTATCTTTTTAGCTCGATCTATTGTTAATCCGATAAAAAGGCTTGTAAATGCTGCTCTCAGGGTCAGCCGGGGCGACTTTAGCCGGTCGGTAGAACTTTCCACAAAGAACGAAATCGGGTTTCTGGGCCAGGTTTTCAATGACATGCAAAAAAACATAAAAATCAATGAGGAAAAGCTCAGAAAACTTATGCAACTAGCTGAAGCTGAAGCAGCTTCTATAAAAAATTATAATGACTATATTTTACAAAGTATTGCCAACGGCATTTTAACCCTGGATTTGGATGGTAATATCACCGTTCTCAATCCGGAGGCGGCTCGAATTTTGCGATTGAATAGCAGCAAAAGTGTAGGTAAAAATTGCCAAGCTGTTTTTACAGCCGATCATCCTTTATATCCCTTCTTAAAGCAGAGCCACAAAAAAATACCAAAATCCGACTTTATGGAAAAAAGCCTTAATTTTGGCGATTCACCCATTACTGTTGGCATTCAGATATCTCCTCTGCTGGATTCCGAACAGCACGTTATTGGCAGTAATTGGGTTTTTACTGATTTGACAGAATTACGAAAATTACAGGAAAAAATTAAGGCAAAGGAGCGCATGGCCTATCTTGGAGAACTCTCTGCGGCTGTCGCGCATGAAATTCGCAATCCCTTGAATTCAATTGAATTATATATCGGTTTAATGAAAAGACAACTTTCATCAAAGCCGGAACAAATACAGGCAATTGATAAAATTCAGCAGGAAATACAGGCATTGAATTCGATTGTCACAGATTTTTTGATCTTTGCACGGCCACCTCAACTCAATTATCAGTCGGTCATTTTATCTGATCTTTTACAGGAAACCCTGATGCTGGCCGAAAATGAAATAAGGCAGAAAAACATTCATGTTCAAATGAACTTTTCAGAGAACACTATTATCCTCAAAGGTGATTATAATCAGTTAAAACAGGCCCTTTTAAATTTGATCCTGAACGCTGTGCAATCGATGCAGCCGGGCGGAGTTCTATCGATAAAGGCTTCACATGTTCAGGGAAAGGAGAGGCCGGTACGGGTACGAATTCAGGTCACCGATACAGGCAAAGGCATCCCTGAAAAGAATATTGAAAAAATTTTCGAACCCTTTTATTCAACCCGTAACCAGGGAACGGGCCTGGGGCTGTCGATCGTCCACAATATTATTCGCGCACACAGTGGCACAATATTTGTGGAAAGCGAAGCAGACAAAGGGACAACTGTAACTTTTGAGTTGCCAAAGGAGATGGAAAAATAAAATGACAACCATCCTCATCGTAGAAGATCATCAAAACACGGCAGAGGCCATTTATCAGATTGTTGAAGGAAAGCAAATGCAGGGTCTGATTGCGGATAGTGCAGAGAAAGCATTTGACATCTATAAAGCAACAACAGTCGACCTCATTATCACCGATATGAAACTTCCCGGGAAAACGGGATTGGATTTCCTAAAGCAGGTGCGGGAAGTCGACGCGGATATTCCAGTCATCGTCATAACCGCATTTGCCACGGTGCAGAATGCCGTCGAAGCCATGAAAGTGGGCGCATTCGATTATATCACCAAACCATTTACTGTGGAGGAAATAGAAGTTAAAATAGACAAGGCTCTTGATGCCAGAGAACTGGTCAGAAAAAATCGAATACTGCACTGGGAAAATGAATATCTGCGCGAGGAAGCCCGGTACCATTTTTCCGAAATTGTGGGCCAGAGCCCCTCCATGCAGCAAATTTATGGTCTGGTAAAAAAAGTGGCGCCCGCCAACTCTCCGGTGCTTATTTTAGGGGAAAGCGGGACGGGCAAAGAATTAATTGCTCGTGCCGTTCATTATAGCAGTCCGCGTAAAAACAGTCCTTTTGTTAAAGTCAATTGTGCAGCACTGGCAGAAGGCGTTTTGGAAAGTGAGTTGTTTGGCCATGAGAAAGGTGCATTCACCGGTGCGATTCGACGCAAGCCCGGACGATTTGAAATTGCTGCCGAAGGAACCATTTTCCTCGATGAGATTAGTGAAATTCCACCATCAATCCAGGTCAAATTATTGCGTGTTTTGCAGGAGAAGGAATTCGAACGAGTTGGAGGTACAGAAACCCTGAAAATGAAGGCCAGACTTATTGCCGCCACTAACCAAAAGTTGGAGGAGCTGATTAGCAAAAAATTATTTCGCGAAGACCTTTATTATCGTTTAAATGTTGTTTCTCTTCACTTACCGCCTTTGCGGGAACGCAGCGAAGATATTCCCCCCCTGGTTCACCATTTTATCGGCAAATATAACCAGGAATCCGGCAAAAAGGTGCAGGGTATGACGCCCGCAGCAATGAAATTTTTGCTTACTTATACATGGCCCGGCAATATTCGAGAACTGGAGAATGTCATTGAACGTGCCATTGTATTAACAGGCCGGTCCCGCATTGACATTGAAGATTTACCACAAAACATCATTAACTTAAATAATTTTCACAAGGATAATGGGCAAGATGATGAAAACCTGATAAAACGAATTGAAGAATATGAAAAACATCTCATATTCAATGCGCTTATGCGCACTCGTGGCAATATTTCTCAGGCAGCGCAATATTTAGGCATCAAACGGACGACTCTGCGATACAAAATGGAAAAATATGATTTATTAAGGTATGATTTTGCATGAAAAGGTATTACATATTATACTCTTTCTCTTGCTAGTTTGCCTGCCAAATGGATTCGATCGGTCCATAAAGGCACAGACCACGGATCTGAGCAGTCTCCGAAAGTTAATTCAGGTGACACAGGATTCGCTGAGCAAATTGAAATCTTTTCAATCGCAACGGCAACACGAGTTTCAGCAAGTTAATAGCAGAATTTATCGTTATAAACAGGAGTTGGAGAAAAAGAACAATCCGTTCCGGAATTTTCGTTTGCAAAATGCTCTCAAAACATCGCGTGTAATGGCCGACCAGCTTGAAAAGCAGGAAAGACAGATCAATACATTGGAACAGAGACTACAGTTCTTATACCAAACAGCAGTTCAGGAAATCGATCGGGAAA
>JAADGR010000147.1 GCA_013152225.1 Calditrichota bacterium | reverse complement strand
TCTTGACATTCATCTCCAAAATTATTATTGTATCGTAAACCGATATATCGCTATACGATCTAAAATCCTATGACAAAAACAAAAGATATTCATCAACGATTCGCGCGTTCATTCCGTATAACGATGCACACGTTGCATAACCTGGCATGGAAAATCTCCAAAACCGGGGAATTCTCTCTGGCGCAGTATCGTCTTTTAATGCTGCTGACCGACAAGGGACCGATGACTGTATCGGAATTCAAACAGTATATAGGTGTTGCGCAAAGTACGGCCAGCGAATTGGTCAGTCGCCTGGTTGACCAGGGGTACATTGTCAAGAAAAAATCAGAGGAAGACCGGCGAAAAACCATTTTTGAACTGACAGCTAAAGCAAAAGAAGTGCTCGGTCGCCGGCGCAAGGAAATGGAAATTATTTATCAAAAAGTGCTCGATACTCTTTCTCAGGAAGATCAACTCAAGCTGGTAGAAGCATTTGAAACAATCGCAGAATTATTGATTATAGAAGAAGCTAAAAAATAAAAAGGGCGACAATGATCTGTCGAAAAACAAAAGCATTTCTTTTTGTTTTTACGTTCATGCTTTTTGGGTTGTCCGTGGCTCAGGAAGAGAACTATGATTTAAAGGCTTGCCTTGCTCAGGCCTTCAAAAACAGTAATCTTTTAAAAATAGCTGATCTTAGTGTGGAAATGTCCCGGGAAGATATTGCCGTGGCAAAGGCGCAGCGAATACCGGCTCTTAGCGCAAATGGCGTGTACACAAGAATCGGAAAAGTATCTTCTTTGTCCATCCCCATGGGCGGGCAAGTTCGTGAGTTTAAATTCGGCACCCCGAACCGCATGAATGCCGATGTGAGTGCCCGGGTTCCGATTTTCACGTGGGGCAGGATTTCAAGCAGCATTTTCATCTCGCAAAAGGCAATGGAAATGAGCACGCTGCAGAGAAAGCAAAAAGCCCTCGAGGTAACCGATCAGGTTCTGCGCGCCTACTATGCCGTGCTGCTCAATCAAAAAATGATCGCAGCGAAGGAATCCAATCTGGAGCGGGCGAACCGGCATTTGCAAATTGCGGAAAAGCGCTTCAAAACCGGTCATGTTGCCAAGTTACAATATTTGCGTGCAAGGGTTCAAAGCATGAACGCAGCCAATGCCCTGGCGGAAACGCACAGCAATTTGGAGAAAAGTAACATCTGGCTCGCCAAAGTCATTGGCTGCGAGGGCGAAAAAGTAACGGCTGCAGGAACCCTCGACTATTCTCCGATTTCCTTCGACGTTGGTGCCCTCCTGCAACAGGCTTTTTCCCGGCGGCATGACCTTGCGATTCTCGCGTTACAGAGAGAAATGAGCAGAAAACAAATTTCCCTGGCCGGCAGCGGCAACAAACCCAACGTTTTTGCCTCGTCGAGCTATTCTGTACAAAACGGTTTTAATCCCATGGAGCCTGAAAAATTTATCGACAATTGGAATGTCGGCGTGCAGATTTCCATTCCGTTATATGATGGCGGGTTAACGCATCACAAAGTGCAAAAAGCCGAATTGCAGCTTGAAAGTGCCGAGTTGCGGGAAAAAGAAATTCGCGAAATGATTGCCATGCAGATCCGTCAGGCTATCGTCAATTTAAGTCAGGCGGAGGGAAAGATTTCAACACAAGAGGAAAACATTTCCTTTGCAAAGGAAGCTTTGCAAAGCGCGGAGAAACAATATAATGAAGGTCTGATTTCTTCAATCGAAGTCATTGACGCCCAGCAAGCGCTTTCACAAAACGAGTTGATGGTTATTCAAACGATTTTTAATCATATCATGGCTAAGCTTGACCTGTGCAAAGCGATTGGCGACTATACCTGGTTTGAATCATCTGTTGAATAAATTTCAGGCAAAAAAAGAAAAACGTTCCCAAGGAGTGCATGAATGTATAAATATTTTATCGCCATTATTTCAATAATATTTTTGGCCGGATGCGGACACCAGCAGGAAAAGCAAGTTGAAACAAAAGCAATTGCCGAACAACGCATCCCTGTGAAAGCAGCCACTGTTGTAGAAGAGGAAATTTCAGAAAGAATAAAAATGACGGGTGAAATTGCTTCGTTGCGACAAATCGACATTTTACCCACAGCAGCAGGGAAAATCATCGACGAAAAAGTCACGTTGGGACAAAAAGTAAAAAAGGGGCAAGCGCTCGCGCATTTAATTCAGGACGTTCCGGGTATGGAGTTTTCTCCGCTAGCCATTGAAGCGACGATCAGCGGATACATCACCAGGGATGGCGTAGAAGTTGGAGCAAAGGTTTCGCCGCAAAGAGCGGTTTACACCATCAGCCAGATCGATAGCGTATACATGCTGGCCAGGGTGATGGAATCCGACTTGGCAAAAGTAAAAATAAATGTGCCGGTGCTTGTTCAGGTCGATACATATCCCGGAAAAATATTCAGGGGCCGGGTTTCGCAAATTAGCCCTTTGCTCGATGGAAGGTCGCGAACAGCTACGGCAAAAGTTGTTTTGGCAAATTTGAACCTCGAGCTGAAACCGGGCATGTTTGCCAGGTGCAGCATTGAATCCGGGAAACGATCCTCTCTTGTCATTCCGCTGGATGCAGTCATTCACAGAGGCACATTGCAATATGTTTACAAGATTGAAGGAGATTCCGTTAGCAGGATGGCCATTCAAACCGGCGCCATCGTCGACAGTTTGGTTGAAGTCAGTGGGAGACTTGCAGCCGGAGACCAGGTCGTCGTTTATGGCCAAAATCTTTTGCGGGATGGCAGTTTAGTTAATATCCAACCGTAAGGTCAAATATGAAAATCACTGAAATCAGCATAAACCGTCCCGTAGGGACAATTTTAATAATCATTGCATTGACTGCTTTGGGATTTATTTCCATTACCAATATTCCTGTTTCTTTCTGGCCTGAATTTGTCGCGCCAACACTTATTGTTGTTGCGCCTTATCCCGGGGTTGGGCCTGAAGAGATTGAAGAAGAAATTGCCAAGCCGCTTGAAGAAGAACTGAGCACGATTGACCATGTTGATGAACTGGAAACAGTTTGTTTCAGCGGTGGCTGCCGTATTATGGTTCGATTTGAATGGGGCATTGATTTTTATAAATCAAAACGAGAAGTGCAGGATAGAACAATAAAAGCGCGCAGCCGTTTTCCCCGTGAGGCTCTCGATCCGACTGTTCTGCAGGTCCAGGATTTTATACCTCCCGGGATCGAGTTGGGCTTTTATTCCGAAACCAGGGATTTGAATCAAGTCAGAGATATTATAGAAACAAAAGTCAAAAATAGAATTCTGCGATTAAAGGATGTCGCCACGGTTCATATCAGCGGCGGCTATGAGAAGGAAGTTGCTGTTACGGTCGATCCCGACAGGCTGGCCGGTTTCGGAATATCTCTCGGACAAGTCAATAATGCGCTGGTAATGCAAAACATGGACATTCCCGGCGGCAAATTAAAACTCGGTAAAAAGAACTATCTTTTGCAATCAAAAGGAAAATTTACCAATGTCGGGGATATCCGCCGCGTCGTTGTGGCAGATATAAATCAGACGCCCATTTTTTTACAGGATATTGCAAAAGTTGAAATTGCGAACAAAGAACGCACAAGCATTTCCCGCCTCCAGGGAAAAGACATTGTTAGTCTTGCAGTGCGGGAAAAGAGCGGCGGCAACACTGTGGCCATGGTCGACGAGGTCAAAACCACGCTGGCGGCTGTCAAATCAAGTTTGCCGGCAGATATTCACATTGCAACCATCGAGGATCAATCGACATTTATCAAGGAGTCGATACGTAGCGTAACCCGAAATGCACTGCTTGGCGCGCTGCTGGCAGGAATTATTATTTTGCTTTTTCTGGGCAACATCCGTAATACATTGATCATAGCCCTGTCCATACCCATTTCTATCATCGTAACTTTTATATGCATCGATCGGTTCGGCCTGAGCATCAACATGATTTCGTTGGGAGGGCTGGCCCTGGGGGTCGGGCTTATCGTAGATTCTTCCATTGTGGTTTTGGAAAACATTTACCGGCATCTTACAGAAAATAAATCAGCCGATCGGAAAGAGACGGTCATTAATGCAACTTCTGAAGTTGGTATGGCTATTGCCTCGGCGACGTTAACTTCGATTGTCGTGTTTTTGCCGCTTGCTTTTTTGATGGGACTTTTTGCCGCCTTGCTCGGCGAACTGGCGCTCACTGTTGTCTTTGCGCTCACAATCTCGATTCTCGTTGCCCTGACAATTGTACCCATGTTAAGCTACAAATTGATGCGCACGCAAACAAGCAACACAATTTTCGGCAGGATAGCCACTCTCTGGCAAAACATGTTTAACAAACTTCTCGCCACCTACAAGCCATCCCTTCGACTGGCACTGCGCTTTCCGATCCTGACTATTCTCCTTTCCCTGGTCATTCTCGTTTTATCCGTGGTGATTATTGCGCCCCGACTCGATGTTGAAATGCTGCCATCAATCAACCAGAATGAGTTTCGCGTCGATTTGACACTTCAGGAAGGAACTGATCTTCGCGTTACTGATAACATCGTCCGCCGGATGGAAAAATTTTTACAAGGACAAGAGCAAGTTGAACAGATTTATGCCATCGTCGGGCGAACTGCAACGTTAGGCAACGTGAAATCCAATGTTGCCAGCATAAGCGTCAGAGTGAAAAAAGAATATGTTCAGTCATCAGCCATTTTTATGGAGAATCTTCGCGAGCACTGGGCAACTCTTGCCGGTGCAAAAGTTATCATCAGACAGGTTACAGCCACGGAAGGGATGGAGCGTGAGCCGGTCAACTTGCGGATATCCGGCAATGATTTGACGGTTTTACAGCAGCTTGCCATGCAAGCCATGACACAAATTCGCCAAGTTGCCGGAGTTGTCAATTTGAAAAGTTCTTTGCAGGAAAGTCTGCCCGAATTTAACATCCGGATCGATTACGAGAAGGCTGCTGATCTCGGCTTGCCAACAGCTCTCATCACATCCACGATTCGACAGGCCGTGGATGGTTTGACGCCGACAAAACTGAGCACTTACGGCAAGGAATATGACATCAGGGTGAAAGCTGATGAGAAAAAGGTTCGCAATACCAGCCAGTTCTTGTCGTTGCCGCTCACGAGCGTCCGCGGTACAACTTATCCTCTGAGCGCCGTGGCGAAACTTTCGTTTGACAAATCGCCGGGCGAGATTCACCGCTTTGACCAACAACGTGTTGTTATTATTACAGCGGATGTTTCCGGCGCCTCGCAGCGCACCGTTACAAGTCAGGTAAAAGCGAAAATGAAAAATCTGCCATTGCCACCGGATTATTTCCTTACCTTTGGCGGCCAATCGAAAGGGATCACGGAATCTTTTAAAAGTCTGGGCATTGCGCTGCTCATTGCTATTTTCCTCGTTTACGTCGTTATGGGTGCACAGTTCAATTCGTTTGGCCAACCTTTAATCATTGCGGTAACAATCCCACTGGCGCTGATCGGCGTTTTTGTCGGTTTATATTTGTTCGGCGCCGCCATGAGCATGAACGCGATCCTGGGCATGATTATGCTCGTCGGCATTGTCGTTAACAACGGCATTCTGCTGGTGGATTATATCAACCAATTGCGCGGACAGGGCAAAGATAAAATTGATGCGATTGTACGGGGCGGTGTTATCCGTCTTCGTCCCATCCTGATTACTTCACTCACGACCATCTTCGGGATGCTGCCCATTGCGCTCGGTCTGGGCGAGGGCGGCGAGGCCTTGCAACCCCTCGGCGCTGTTGTTGTCGGTGGAATGATGACGTCGACGTTCTTTACGCTGTTGGTGATACCTTGCGTATACGCTTTGTTTACAAGCGGGCCGAAAAGGTTTGCAAAGTGAAAGCCGCTAATCCTTCTTGATTTTTCCTGAAAAAGTATTATCTTTAAGTATTCGCAATTACTCATCGACGTACCTGTAAACGGGGGTCACAAATGGACATTAGAAGAAATCAGAAAATGCTGCTTCCCAGTGATTTGACCGACTTTGAAAACAATCTGAAACGAAATTTCGGGGGAATCCTCGCTCCCGAGCGCGATGTTTTTATTGCCCGCGCACCTGCCCGTTTGGATATCATGGGGGGAATTGCGGATTACTCGGGTTCTGTCGTCCTGGAAAGCACACTGAACGAGGCGACAATTGTCGCCGTTCAAAAACGACATGACCGCCGTATATTAGTCAGAAGCCTGGGAATTGAACAGGAAGGTTTCTCGACAATCATTGATTCTCATCTGGACGAATTTTATGATGCCGGTCAATTCAAAAGTTATGCTGCCCTGCACGAACAATTAACTGTTGAACCGGCAAAACGATGGTCGGCCTTTGTTCTCGGCGCATTTTCGGTTTTATTGAATGAAGGCCTTGTGGAAGAATTTGATGCGGGAGCAAATATTGGCATCCGCAGTAATATACCGCTTGGTGCCGGTGTGGGTTCATCGGCTGCACTGGAGGTTGCTGTTATGCTGGCTCTGAGCCGGGCTTTTGCTGTCAAGCTCGATCCTTTTCAAATAGCGCGTTCATGCCAGATTGTAGAGAATACAATTGTCGGTGTGCCCTGCGGCATTATGGATCAGGTTACCTCTGCAATGGGAGAGCGTAACAAGCTTTTGGCGATGCGCTGTCAGCCGCATGAGATCATCAAGATGATTGATGTTCCCGGGGGTGTTCAGTTTATCGGCATCGATTCCGGTGTAAAACATTCCGTGTCCGACGCCCGTTACGTGGACGCGAGAGTCGCTACCTTTATGGGGAGAAAAATACTTTTTTCAAAATTGCAAACGCAGGCCGATGTTCTACCTTATGGCGGTTATCTTTGTAACATTTCTCCCGAGGAGTGGGACTCAAATTTCAAAAAATTAGTGCCGGCGAAATTAAAGGGCAAGGAATTTCTCGAAACCTACAGCACCCATGATGATCCGGCTACAGTGATCGATGCTGAAAAAAATTACAGGCCTAAAAGCCGGGCGGAACATCCCATCAAAGAGAACGACCGCGTCATTCGGTTTATGGGGCTTCTGGATAACTATCGTGATAGCGGCGACGAGAGCAACCTGGAGCGCGCAGGGGAGCTCATGTATGAATCCCACGAAAGTTACAGCAAAAAATGCGGATTAGGTTCAAAAGAGACCGATTTGTTGGTACAACTGGTTAAAGAATTTGGCCCGGCAAACGGTTTGTATGGTGCTAAAATTACAGGCGGGGGAAATGGTGGGACAGTGGCTGTCCTGGCTTCGAGCGGTGCCGAAGCTATTGTACAAAATATCGCGGCGCAGTATTGCGATCTGACAAATATTCAACCGGAAATTTTTAAAGGCTCTTCGCCGGGCGCCCTGGAATTGGGCGTAAAAATAATAAAATTTAAATGACACCTTTTGGGATCATAAAATATTTTGGATACTGATTTTCTCACCCGTGCTTCAAGTCGGCTAAAAACCATTCATTTGGCGATGCGAAATGCTATTCTTTCGCACACAAAAGAACATACGCAGCAATTTCTTGCCGAAGTGAAAAGGAAAACCGAGGCCGATTTCATCTATGCCATAGATGAGAGTTGCGAAAATATCTTGCTGGAGGAATGCGAAAAGTGGGGGAATGAGGAATGTTTTGTTCTCATCTCCGAAGGCCTGGAAGGAGACGGCATGTGCGTCTTTCCCCATTCCGCTTCACCTGATGATGCAACATTTCGTCTCATCGTCGACCCAATTGACGGAACGCGCGGCATAATGTATGACAAGAGAAGTGCGTGGATTCTCTCGGCCATTGCTCCGAATAATGGCCCGGGAACCGCCCTCGACGATATTCAATTGGCCATCCAGACGGAAATTCCCCTCAGTAAACAGTATCTAGCGGACATGCTTTTCGCCATTCAGGGACGCGGTGCGAAAGGGGAGAGGATGAACATTCTGACAGGAGAAACGACATATTTTTATCCCCGGCCAAGTGGTGCGGATACGTTGAAACACGGTTTCGCCATGCTGACAAAGTTTTTTCCGGGACGGAAACAAATTACTGCTGCTCTTGAAGAAGAATTGTTACAAAAACTCGGCGTCCTGGATGGCACCGAATTCACCTATGTTTTCGATGATCAATATATCAGCACCGGCGGCCAGTTTTATGAGTTGAGCGTCGGACACGACCGATTTAGCGGCGACTTTCGCGCCCACCTGATGAAGGCGACGGGTATGAGCGGCCTGCCGCCGGGAATGGCTGTGCATCCCTATGATGTTTGCACTGAATTAATTGCACGGGAAGCGGGTGTGATCGTTACTGATCTGGAAGGACACCCGCTGAACCCGCCTCTTGACGTGAAAACAAATGTGTCGTGGATTGGTTATGCCAACCCGGTTTTACATGAACAAATTGCATCTGTTTTGCAGGAATTGTTGTACAAGTATCATATTTTATAGGAATGTGAGGATCAAGTGTAAAACATGTTTTGGAAATCTGAGCAACCGGTAACTGAGATACTATAAAAGTGCTCTTATTTCTTGACAATAGTCCATAAATTTATTAATTTTAAATGTCTTCATTTGGATAAATAATAGTATAGGAGGTAAACTCTATGTCACAAAAGAATACAGCTTCTAAATTGGGAGCGTTTGTTGATGAAGAGTTGAAGGAGTCTCAGGAGATTGTGACGCCGGTAGGAAGCTTCCTTGACTTGGATAGTGAAATGACCGATGATAATCCTCACACTTACCTTAGGTCTTTCAAGGATATTACGCCGGAAGATGCGATGAAAAAACTGACATTCTTTGATAGATTGTTCTACTCCTTTAAAAAATTATTGTTTATTGTTAAAAGCTAATTCTATAAAACTCGGAAAAATATTAGTCTTTAAATTAAAAATTAGCTTCTCCGGTTAGTCTTTATTTTAGAATGTGGTAACAATAAAGGGGAGAATGTTGGAGTTTATACTTCCGTACCTGGAAAAATTTGCCCGAACTTACCAGATAGCATTTGAGCAAATTCGGTCATTGGAAAACAAAGCTGCTATCAGTTCCATTAACCATAATTTTACTAACAATATTCGTCATGCGCTCGAACATCTCAGCATAGCGACGACCCTTGCATTAGACGATCTAAATAAAGAAAAAAGTATTAATCATATTAATGAAGCGATAATCCATCTGCAAAATCTTGCCCCTGATAGCTGTGAACATATCGCCGGTAAGAAACTAAAAGAGTCAAGAATTTTTATGGCCGGCAGTGGAATATTCGCGGAAATAAGGAAATCACAAGAACTTCACGAACAAGCAATTTTTCACTATACACAAGGTCGGAATATTCGCAGCGCTGATCCCGATCAGGCGATAAAACGCTTTAACGATGTTGTCGATTTATGCAACAACGCCATCCAGTTAATTACTCCCGCCCGTAAAATTCAAAAAGCTCAAATCATTATTGCATTTTTAGGCTGGCTTATTGCATTCATTCTCTTTCTTGATAAAGTATTTAGTATTTTCTGATTCAAACGGCATGTGAAAAAAGGATATCTATTTTGATTAAAAAAGCCGTCATCACAGCAGCGGGAAAAGGCACACGGCAATATCCCGGCACCAACGCTGTGCAAAAGGAATTATTCCCCCTCGTCGA
>JAADGR010000383.1 GCA_013152225.1 Calditrichota bacterium | reverse complement strand
CGGCTTTTGTTGGCGACCGAGCGTTCACTCAGTTCCGTTACAACGCTCCATGCGGCTGCATCATAAACATCCATGTCCATTGGTGTGCCGGTGCGCAAGGACTGTATTAAACGATAGTCCTCAATAAAATCCATGCCGCCATGGCCGTGTCCCTCGCCTTGTTTGCTGAGGGCTTTCCAAAGCGGATGCTCGTATTCTTCTGCATATTTGTCAAACTCTTCCCACTGGTGTTCCGGACTTTTTCCTTCGATATGAATTCTGTCCGGCCATTTACGTGCAATGCCCTTTGTCCCCTGAACAAGATCAATGCGGGTGTAAGGACGTGGTGAATCGCAATTATGGATAAGGATGATGGTTCTTCCCTTTTTGGTATGAATCAGGCTGGTATTCACATCACCGAGGGCATACTTTTGTTTTGCTTCCGGTGAATCGGGGCCAATATGTTCCGCCGCCCAGAGATTCAATCCCCTTGAATTACTGCTCATCGAAACCAGGTAATCGAACTGATCGCCGCGGTTGATGTTCATACATTGTGCGACGGGGCCAAGACCATGGGTGGGATAAAGATTGCCGTTCCGCTTAATCGAATGGGCGATGCGCCACAGCCCTTCACCTGATTTGCTGAATTTCAGCGCCCGCAGGTCGTGAAGGTAACCCGCTTCAGCGTGCAGCATTTCGCCCAAAAGACCTTTGCGCACCATATTCAAAACCATCAATTCGATTCGGTCATACGTGCAGTTTTCCATCATCACGCAATGGCGGTTTGTTTTTTCAGCCGTTTCAACAAGCGCCCAGGTACCATCGATAGTATACGCTGCAGGGACCTCTGTTGCTGCATGTTTACCTGTATTCATAGCTTCGAGACAGACCGGAACATGCCACCGCCACGGCGTTGCAGTAAAGACCAGATCAAGATCGTCGCGCTGGCACATACGCTTGAAATCATAGTCACCTTTAGAATAGCCATCCGGCTTGGGTCTGCCGGCATCGGTACACCATTTTTGGATGCGCTCGACTTTTTCCGGCATAATGTCGCACACCGCTTTGATTTCTACGCCTTTAATCTTCATAAAATTTGTCACATGATTGGAACCCATGCCGCCGACGCCGACAAAGCCTATCCGCACCGGATCTATGGGGGCGACTTTAAAGTTTGTCCGTGCTTCACCCGAATGTTTTTTGCTCGAACATCCGACCATAGCAAGCGATGCGGTCAAACCGGCCAACGTACTCGTTTTAAGGAAATCGCGTCTGTTTTGGCCGTTGTTTATTGTGTTTTCCATGATGCCTCCTGCAAATTAAATCATTTTTAGAGATTAAATGAAAGACAATGACTCAGATTTTTGTTGAAAAATAATATGAGCATTATCCTTTAAATTGTCAATGAAATATTTTGGTTATAAACCAAGTTTTTTGGAGAGAAGGAGATGGAAAGTAAATTAAAATTTCCCGCGGCCAAACTGCTTTTCATTATTATTTTTTCAATTGCCATGGCCTTTATGGAAGCGGCTATTGTTGTATATTTGCGGCAACTTTATTATCCCGGCGGTTTTTCTTTTCCGCTGAAAATTATACCGCTTAAAATTTATTTGGTCGAAATAGGCCGCGAAGCGGCAACATTAATTATGTTGGCTGCCGTCGGCTGGTTTTCCGCCAAATCATTCCTCAGTCGCTTCGCCGGTTTTGTGATGGCTTTTGGGATTTGGGATATTTTTTATTATGTATTTCTCAAGATCATGTTGAACTGGCCTGCCGGTATGATGGATTGGGACATTCTCTTTCTCATTCCACTGCCCTGGGTCGGGCCTGTGCTCGCGCCGGTGATTGTCTCGATAGCTCTTATCGGAACAGGACTTGTTATTTGGGCACGCCAAAGTCAGGGGCGTCCCATTGTACCAGCCTCCTGGCATTGGCTGCTGGAAATTTTGGCCGGACTGATTATCATCTGGTCTTTCCTGACAAATGCAAAATCGGTGATGCAGCAAGGCGTTCCCGTTCATTTTCACTGGGAATTGTTTTGTGTTGGTATGGTTTTGGGGGTTAGCGTTTTTGTTAGGAGTATGAAAAACAAACAAAGAATTTACGCATGATTCCTGTTCTGTGCACGGAGTGAGATGCCTCCTGAACTGGTAACTTATTTTCTTGCTATTCGTTGCCATTTTTATTAAACTTTATAAAATGTTAATGTCGGAGTTAAGGACTAGAATATTTGTGCAGTTTTATCGGAGGTTATAACACATGAAAACCACTGAAATGATTCGTTATCAAATTCAAAAATTGTCTGAACCCATTCAAAAAGAAGTACTTGATTTCGTCGAATTTCTGATTGAAAAGAAAGACAGCAAAACTGATGAAGTAGTATGGTCTGATTTTTCTTTAACCAGCGCTATGCGGGATATGGAAGAAGAACCAACTTATGATGACTCTGATCTCAAAGAGAGATGGAAATGAAGAAAGCGGGACAAATTGTTTTGTTCAAGTTTCCACAGACTGACTTGAGTGACGGGAAATTGCGTCCTGCGCTTTTGATTTCTCAAACGCCCGGGGAATACAGTGACTGGCTTATTTGCATGATTTCTTCAAAAATGAGTCAATATATTAAGGGCTTTGATGAAATTATCAAAAAAAATTCCTTTGACTATATTCGTTCCGGCTTAAAAGCCGAAAGTGTTGTTCGCGCTACGCGTCTTGCTGTAGTTTCTGAAGAAATATTGCTTGGAACTATCGGAGAGATTTCAAGGGAAAGGCTGGTGCGAATAAAAAATGCAATAGCAAATTGGATCAAGTCTGTTTGATATTTTTCCCATTCGCACAAACCAGTCTCTGATGCTGTTAAAAAGCACTTTGGTTGTTTCTCTATAGGAACCAGCTATCATTTTACACAAGTATATTCCACTCGATACCTGCTCCCCGGAATCATTGCGCGCATCCCATACAACCCCGATGACACCCGGGATGCATTTCTCCGTCTACTAACCGGCGGATTACCTGACCAACTTGGTTGAAAATTATGATCTCCACTTTTTCAGGATGAGGCAACTGGAAGGATATCGTTGTTTCGGGATTAAATGGATTGGGGTAGTTCTGTGCAAGGTCGAAATTTTTGGGTAAAGCAGCTTGAATCAATTCCTCAACATCGGTAACTATATAACCTTCAGATGGGATTTCTTCGTTTCCTAATTTATCTATTGATTTACTTTTTATGGTATAATTTCGGCAAAAAGCGCTGCCAAAGCTTTTCATCAGGACCGGAAAAAATTAAAAAAGTCCAGGAAAGATGCCGAAAAAATCCAGCGTATGGCGGACAAGATGGTTGCAAACCTTTTTAAAACTTTGCTCCTACCTGAAGATGAAGATGAAATAAACCCCAGACTGGCTTACACCATCGGCTCGCTTCAGGAAATGAGCCGGCATATCAATCTTCTTTCGGAAAAATGTTTAAATCACGTTGAAAACAATCACAAGCCTATCCTTGATGTACAGGTAGAAAAATTGCAACAAGTGAAAGACGAGGTAACCGCTTTATTAAAAAATGCTGCTCAAGCATTGCAGGACAAAGACGTTGGTCGTATGGAAGATATGATTGCAGCGGGACATAAATTGGATGAGACAATTAACAAGTTAGACAAGAAGCAGATAAAAAGAATTAAAAAAGGGATAGCTAAAACGCGAGCCAGTCTTTTATATCTGTCAATGCTGTCGCACGCAAATGAATTGGCCCATCATACTTTGGAACTTCTTAGAGGATGTAGCGATACGATAAAGACTTTAAAATGATAGTGTAAAATACAACTTTTATGCTTCCCGCGCTTTTTCCCAGGGAGGCAATATATTAAACAAGATATACAGTATGATGAAGGGAAGGAGAAGAAGACCAATAGATGTCAATAATCCTTCCAGGCCGAAAAACGTCATTTTGTAGACCATTAAACCCCTGAAACTTTTGGAAAATAATTGTCCACCCACCACGACATTCCAGCGGGTTGTGAAAATACCAACCTGAACCAACAATGCGGATACAAAGTATATGAGTTTTTTCAATTCGCCGGGTGTACGAAACATCTTCACTGACGCAATCGCACCAAGAGGTATCAACATTCCAATTAAGAGTTGGATCACAATCAAACTCACAAATAATTTTCCTGAAAACAATTCTGCCAGAATCTTAATCGATTCCTCTGATTCGTATATTCGGTGGATAAAATCTAGTGCTTCCAGGGAAAAATCAATAATCATTACATAGAATAAGTAACTCGCCAGTTTGTCCAAACAAGCCATATCAATTTCTTTTGCTCGCAGCGGTGTTACCACCATATAAATGAGTAATAATAACGCAATACCAGACACGATAGCGGAAAAAAGAAATACAATGGGCATGAGCACACTTGACCACCATGGGTTTGCCTTGACAGAGCCAAATATAAATCCAACATATCCATGCAGCAGAAATGCAGAAGGAATTCCAATAATGGTGATTACTTTCACTGCTTTTTTATCAAATCTTAGTGCACGCTCCGAAGTGTCTTTGCTAAATAATGAAATGATTTTATGAATCCATTTTCTCCATCCTTTTTCTGTTTTTACCCATAAAATAATGTCCCCTCTATAATCAAACCAAATTTCCAGTAGCAGAACCGCCATCAGGTACCAGGCATACACAAATCCGAACATTGCCATCGCAGATCTCGTATTGGGGGTAAAAAAAATCTCAAAAGATCTTTCGGGATGTCCTAAATGGGCAAGAAGGGGCAATGGTGCTACAATCACGAAGGCAAGAGCTGTTAGTAGCGACATCCTGTAGGTTGGTTGCAATTCTTGTACATTGAAAACCTTTACCAGGGATGCCAGAATAAAAGCCCCGGCAACTAATCCGGTTACATAAGGATAGACAACGACCAGGATTCCCCACTGCAATTCAATTTCATTCGGATAAATGTATCCGGTGATTTCTTTTAAAAGAGGGAATAGTTCTTTGACAATCGTTTCCAAGATTATTTAACCTCCATGTCAAGGTTTGCATAATAGACTTTGGGCTCTGTGTTCAATGAAGGTTTCAGGATTCCTATTTTATTCATTCGCATGAATCTTACCAGTGGACTGGCCTTTTTCTTGATTTCCCCGAATATTCTTGCCTGTGTAGGACAAACCTCCACACAAGCGGGAATCATTTTGTTAGTAATTCTGTGATAGCAGAATGTACACTTGTCAGCGGTTTGCGTTACTGGATGTAGGTAACGCGCTCCGTATGGACAGGCCTGAATGCAGTATCCGCATCCAATACAATAATTAGAATCAACTAATACCACACCATCCTCAGCTTTAAAAGTGGCACCCACCGGGCATACCTGAACACAAGGGGGATTATTGCATTGATTGCAAAGCTTTGGAACAAAAAAGCTTCTGATGATAGCTTTCTTTTCAACGCGTGGGTATTCAAAACCATTTATGGCGCCATTGGGACTATCCACAATTGTTTCGCTATCCTTGAATATACGGTATCGCTCTACCCAGGTTTTAAAGAAAAATGGTTCTCTTGGTACGTTATTCTCTCTTTTACAAGCATCTACACAGCGACCACAGCCGATGCATTTATTGATGGCGACGCCCATTCCCCAATAATGCTCTGCCGGGCTATAACCATTAGTTAAAACCCATTTTTTTGCCTTTTCTGACTTTTCCCGCGAGTTGACAAAGCTGGGGATTAACAGCGATGTACAAAAAAAAGTTAGTTTTTTGATAAAGTTTCTTCTTGCAACTGAGTTTTTGCTTTTATCCTTTAAACTTTCCATCATCTGGCCTCCGGTAGATGCGGATAATGACATTGCCAGCATACATATCTTTCTCCATGAGTAGCTAAATCGACCCGGGGAATGCTCTTTTCACTGGGGGCATCTTTGGCATGGCATTCCCCGCAAAATTCCCGCGTTTTTGGCTTGCTGGCAACAACTATTCGAGGACGCACTTTATGTTCATCCGGGGTTTCATGACATCGTGTACAAGGGACGTAAACATGATGGGAAAGTGATTTGGTTCTGGCAATTGCTCCATGGCATGCATGACATTCTTTTGGGGTTACCGGTGGTTTGGGATCATGCGGATCGTGACAGGTAATACAGGGTTTCATAGGATTGTGAGAATTTGAAACGATCTGCGGAAATCCGGTTGGCCGGGATGGACGGTACTCATGACATAAAGGGCAATATCTTCTGGCGCGTGGCGCCCGTAGCTCAACAGAGCCTGGATCTTCTGTGTGGGCGACTGCAGGACCATGGCAAACCTCGCAAGCTACATTTTTATGATAGCCCGCCTTTTTTGCTCCCACAACATCATCATGGCACTCAGCGCATACCTCATGACCAGCATAGCGTATTTCCTGTGAGATAATTTCATCAACAGCAGAGGCCCGGTAGTGGCCATATTTGCCAAAATCAGGAGGAACTAACCGGGATCTAACGACGATGAACAGCACAACAAGAATTACCAAGAGTACTGATAGACGCGGAATCTGTTCGGGAATCTTTCCCCATAATGATTTCATAGGTTGCATTCTCTTTTTTATCTTGTCTTGCAACAATTGATTTTTAAAAAGATCCTTTGGCAGTTTAGTATCCATCTAACTCGTTTTCGCCACTATTAGAGCGATTCCTAAGTAGCGTATCATTGCGAGCGAAGCGAAGCAATCTCATAGGTAATTGAAAATAAGGAGATTGCTTCGTCGCCATGCTCCTCGCAACGACAGCAATGATAAATAAATAAAAAACGGAAAATAAAAGTGTAGAAAAGGCCATCCGGCGATACTTTCTGTTTTTAAGATGAGACTCAAAAAGGTAATAGAAAATAGCCACGGCCACCCAGGATAAACTTACATATCCACCCGTATTGATATATTCCAGAGAGAATATATCTGCAATTAAGTTAAAAATAAATTCTTAATTTGTCAATAGCTAAAATTATTGTCGCTATCTTTTATCCTTTCATGTTGTGATGATGGTTAATTGATGTTGAGCTTAAAAGGCAAAGCTATTACCACACCTTCTGCTGAGGCAATACGGGATAGACGAAGCAGATAGTTGATTTGTCCCTTCACTTCGGCAGGCAACGCATCCCATAAAGGTATCTGTGCAGAAATCCGGTTGTAAAAATTTTGCCATTTAGCGGACTGAGATAGATGGTGTAATAGTTTTAAAAATGCACTGAACGAATCTTCAGGTTCCGGGTAAAAACGAACGCAGACCAATTCATTTGCCGGGACACCCATACGACGTTTTGCCATTTGTATGGCTGTTTGCAGACCACACAGCGTATCAACGAGGCCGATGATCTAAGCGGATAGCCCCATTTATTAATTCCAGGATTTACAAACGAACCCTTTGTTCTCTAATTATCAATTGATAAAACTGTAGAAAAACAAGCTGCTTTTATTTCCATAAAGATACTAAAAAAACAAATGAATGCAATATGCATTTATTCATTTAAAAAAAAGGAGAAAATTATGACGATTGAAATTGGTGCGTTCGCGGGTGTTGTTTGGGAAGCATTATCGAAAAAAAGCCCGATGACAGTTGCAAAAATAAAAAAAGAAACACAAGGCTCGGATTTTATGGTTGCTGCAGCAATCGGCTGGCTGGCGCGTGAGGAAATGCTGGAAATTGCCAAATCAGCTCGTTCGATTAAAGTGGCTTTAAGATGAGTGAACTCTTTTCGATGCAAGCCGCTGGTTGCTGGTTGTTGTCGATCAACGGCTTGCCATCAAAACCGCAAATTTTAAAATTCCGACTTTTGCGCCGTTTTGAGTTCAGTATAGATATTTTAAAATCTGCGTGTATCTGCAAAAATCTGGTGCGCTACGAGGCGCACAATAATCCAGTGGGTTAAAATCCCACCGTGGCAATTCGCCGTTCACCACGAAGTCATAGGCAGGTTATGACCAGTGACGGTCATGGCTAAGCTGCCCTATCAATGCCGAAGCATCGGCAGAGATCACTTATTGGTGGGTGAAACAGCCAAAACCTCAGGATGTTGTCGGAAAAGTCATATATCTGTTGAACAAGGAGTGGCTGAATATTTGGTCGAACTTGTTTTAGTTGCTAAATTATTCTGGTTTGCAGAGAAACACTTGATAAGACCAGCCATCCCTTGTTCCGACCCAATTCAGGTTTTTCGCCAGTCTTCTGAGGTTTTGTTTCTATTTCCTTTTGCCGCTTGCAATTCCTTCATTTTTTCTGTACCTTTTTTAAATAAAAAAAATATTATTGCCAAAGAGAATTTAATGTGGATTTGTTCGCAAAAGAACAAACGAATCAAAATAACCTAGCAGGGCCTCTTGCCGATCGGATGCGGCCGCGGAGTCTGGACGAATTTGTTGGTCAGCAACATTTGCTGGGCCAGGGGAAAATTCTGCGCAGTGCCATCGAGTCCGATCAACTGGTGTCCATGATTCTGTGGGGACCGCCGGGTGTGGGCAAGACGACCCTGGCGCGAATTATTGCCCGGGAAACAAAATCCGAATTTTTCGCCATGAGTGCCGTGACTTCCGGAGTCGCTGATCTTCGTAAAGTCATAAAAGCGGCAGAACAAAATCGCAAGATGGGCAAGCGCACCATCCTTTTTATCGACGAAATCCATCGTTTTAATAAAGCGCAGCAGGATGCGCTTTTGCACAGTGTGGAAGACGGAACGATTTTGCTCATCGGTGCGACGACGGAGAATCCGAGTTTTGAGGTCATTTCCGCGCTGCGTTCCCGCAGCCGTGTTTACAAAATGGAGGCGTTGTCCGAAAAAGAGCTGGATACGATTTTAACGCGTGCTCTTGAGCATGACGAACAGCTCCGTGCAGCAGGACTTTGCCTGACCGATGAAGCGCATGCTCTTTTGTTGAAACTGTCGGCCGGTGATGCGCGTAACATCTTAACAGCACTCGAATTGTCATCGCGACTGGCACAAGCGAATGAGCAGGGAGAGCGGGTCATTGATCGCAAGATCATCGAGGAAGCGCTGCAACGGCGCACGCTTTTGTACGACAAGAAAGGCGAATTCCATTATGATGTCATTTCCGCGTTTATCAAAAGCGTGCGCGGCTCCGATCCTGACGCTGCGATTTACTGGCTGGCGCGCATGATCGAATCCGGGGAAGACCCGAAATTTATTGCCAGGCGATTGATCATTCTCGCTTCGGAAGACATTGGCAATGCCGATCCGCACGCACTCATGGTGGCGACTTCTGCCTTCCGCGCCATCGATGTTATTGGCATGCCCGAAGGCCGCATTGTACTGGCGCAGGCCACGACTTATCTTGCTTCGGCTCCCAAAAGCAATGCTGCCTATCTCGCTATTGACGAAGCGATTAAAACAGTGCACGACGAAGCACACGGAGAAGTGCCGCTGCACCTTCGCAACGCGCCGACAAAGCTTATGAAAGATTTCGGCTACGCGGCGGGTTATAAATATCCCCACGATTTTGGGGGTTTTACCGAACAAAATTATTTTCCAGATAAAACAAAAGAGCGCGTTTTTTACAAGCCCACTGAAAATGGTGTTGAGAAAAGGATAAGGGAGCGCTTGCGTGAGTTGTGGCCAAAGCGGAAAAGATGAGTTTGTTAGTTGCAAGT
>JAADGR010000020.1:2013-11643 GCA_013152225.1 Calditrichota bacterium | reverse complement strand
AAACTGGGACTGAGTTTAGCGGACATTCTCGCTGCCGTCCACAAAAAAGCAGTGATTCACGGCAGATTGAAACCGGCGAATATTTTCGTGATGGACAAAATGGAGTTGAAGCTGGCGGATTTTCAGATCAAAGGATTTGCTCTGCCAGTCAGGGACCTGGATAACGTGCCGTTGCAGTCGCTCACTTACTCAGCGCCTGAATTGCTCGATCAGTACGATCCGACGGTGCAAACTGACATTTATTCTCTGGGGGTGATTTTGTATGAATTACTCACAGGTCGCAATCCTTTTTTGAACGGCAAACGCGAAACAGTTTTCAACAACATCCTTACACGCATGCCCGAACCCGTATCGCGTCTGAATCCTGACGTGCCGGCGAAAGTGGATAAGATTGTTTTCAGAGCATTGGAAAAGGCGCCCGTGAACCGGTACTCGGACATGAAATCATTTGCCAAAGAATTGAAAGATATTTTGTGAAAACAGAATAGCTCCAGAATTTGAATGCCGGTTGACCGTTTTTGCTGATTGGGGAGAATTTCGGTCTTTTCTTTTTGAAGGAGAATTCTTCATCAAAGAGAATAGCCACGCACAAGTCCTCTGAAAAAGAAATGTCCCTCAAGGCAAATAAAACTGTTGAATTTTTCAAAAAAAATACCTATACTTCCTGCGTATCTTCTTTCGTGATGATATTGTCTCCGAGATTAAAAATGATTTGAATTGATTTTAGCGGCAGAAAAGTCTCATTGAGGAGAGTAAATTTCGACGAATGCAAACTGATGAGAAAAATGTAAAAAGCTCCTTCCCGTTTATTAGAAAACGAAAACCAGCCCTGCAAGCCCCGAAAGTTAAGAAATTCAATACTTTTGGTGGCGTGTTCACGCCCGACGTGTTGACGATTCTCGGCGTGATCATGTTTTTGCGTCTGGGCTGGGTCGTTGGCAACGCCGGTTTCTTGGGCGCTATTGTCATAATTCTATTGGCAAAAACGGTGACAATCGCAACCGGCTTGTCCATGTCTTCCATCACGACAAATATCAAAATTGGCGCCGGAGGCGCGTATTCGATCATTTCCAAATCATTGGGTCTGGAAGCCGGCGGCAGTATCGGCATCCCACTTTACATTGCGCAGACGCTGTCGGCGGCATTGTACATCATCGGTTTTACAGAAGGCTGGCTGCGCGTTTTTCCCCATCACACGCCATTGGTCGTTTCAACCGTCGCCTGGATTAGTCTGCTGACAGTTTCCTACATCAGCGCGCATCTGGCGATAAAGGTGCAGTACTTGATCATGACTATTCTGGGATTGTCTTTGTTGTCGTTCTTTTTTACGCCTGCGGCGCCTGTGTCTAATTTTGTCGTGATCGGTAAATTTGAGGAAGCGAGCTTCTGGCAGGTATTTGCCGTTTTTTTTCCGGCAGTAACGGGAATCATGGCCGGCGCCAACATGTCCGGCGATCTGAAAGATCCGAAACGCTCAATCCCTCTCGGAACACTGAGCTCAATTTTTGTGACGATGATTATTTACATTAGCCTTGCTTATGTGATGGCGAAAATCGGAACGCCAGAGGAGTTGCGCAAAAATCAGATGATCATGGTCGACAAAGCATTCTGGGGACCGGCTGTCATTGCGGGAATTATGGGTGCCACACTTTCTTCGGCACTGGGAAGTATGCTGGGTGCGCCGAGAGTTCTGCAGGCGCTGGCAGAACAAAAAACCGTTCCGTTTTATTCGATTCTTGCTGCAAAAACAAAAGCAAACGAGCCGCGCAATGCGATTATTTTTACCGGAATTGTCATTGAAATCGCCCTGATTCTGGGAAATCTGAATTTTCTGGCGACGCTGATCACCATGTTTTTTCTCATCACGTACGGCATGATTAATCTGGTGGTTTTCATCGAACAAAGCATGAAAATAATCAGTTTTCGTCCCACGTTCAAAATTCCGCGTTTCGTCTCTTTTGCCGGGGCTGCCGGTTGTCTTTTTATCATGTTTTTGATCAATCCGGTTTTCAGTTTCATTGGCATTGTGACTATCGTCGCATTGTACATCTGGCTCGGCAGAAGAGGACTGCAGGCAGATTGGGGAGACATACGCGGCGGAATGTTTTTGGTTCTTGCCGAACGCGCTTCACGATTGTCCGCGAAATTTCCCAGACATCAGATAACCTGGAAGCCAGATCTTCTTTTACCTGTGGAAAATCCTGAAGTTTGGTCGGGACCTCTGTTATTCATTCGAAATATTATTTATCCGTCCGGAAGCATTTTTGCCTTTACCATCCGCAACGAAAATGCCGAATCTGCGCAGAGCGCGCTGGATCAGCTAATCGCTCCGCTTAAAGAACAGGGTATTTTAGTGAGTTCTGTTGTTTTGAAGGATAATGAATTTCTCCACGGGGCAAAGATGGTAATTCAAACTTTAAAGGGCGGGACTTTTCGACCAAACATTTTATTTTTGACGTTGAGCGATGATCCGAGAAAAGACAATACCATTGAGGAATTGGTCCATTGCGCGAACAAGCACGATTTGGGAATTATTTTTCTGCGGCAGCACCCGCAAGTCGCTTTTGGTATGCAAAAAGATGTGAATTTATGGCTGCGGGATAAAAGCCCCAACTGGCATCTGGCAGTCTTGATTACGCTGCAATTGCAGATGAATTGGAGCGGAAAAATTAATTTGATCACTGTCGCCGAAGACAAAAAAGACGAAAGGAAATTGCACCATTTCTTGGAAAATTTGAGTGATCATGCGCGATTGCCATCAATGACCGAGTTTCATGTTTTGACTGGCGATTTTAGAAAAGTCGTGAAATCCGCTCCACGAGGGGATATCAATATTTTCGGTTTGACGTTGGATAGTATTCCATTTGAATTTATGCGCAGCGTTTCAAAATCAGTGAGGTCATCTTGCATTTTTGTCAAAGATTCCGGACATGAGAGTGCGTTGGTGTAAAAATTATATTTTAAAACGGAAAAAGAATGTCAAAAAATTTAATGTAATTTTTCAGCCCCAAAACCCAGATGCACAGACACGCCAATAAGTCGCCATACTGCTTTCTCTAATCAAGAACCATAATTCTCTGCTAAAAAAATCAGAAAAGTACTTGATTTTATTTATTTTTTTTTATATGTTAATAATACAAAGCGCGAGAGCAGGTCAGGTTGTTAGCAGATTCTCTTTCGGCATCATTCATTATTTCCACTACATGGTCTTCTTCTAAAATCCTGCTCACCAGCTCAATTATTAAAATTTCATCGTCTTTAATAATCTCTGTTTTTCGAATACTAATCAAAAGGCAAAGTTTTGGGATATATTTGAAAATCCGTCAAATAAATTCTGGAGACGTGGACATGTCCTTAAAAATAAAATCATTGCTTTTCATTTTCTTTTTAATACCGTGGTTAATTTTCGGAAAGTTTGAGATTAAAACTATGCATGCCCAGCATTCTCCCCAAAATTTTCAATTTTTTGATGCCAATGGCATTTCAATGCCGGTACTAAATAATGGCAGTTTCGCGGGTATCGTTTGGGAAAACAATTCTCTTATCTCAGAAGGATTGCAATATAAGGGAATTCACTTTATTTTCTCATCGGGCCTCTGGATTGCGGCTGAAGTTGAAGATTCAGTAAGAGCCGCTATTTCCATGTTCGATATGACAGATTTTACACGCGGGGTGATTGATGCACAAGGGGAGCATTACGGTGCGGATGACAGTGTAAAGTTTCGCGTTTACAAAATTAATCGTGGAGATACGCCTGCTACAAATCCCGATTATGCTGACTGGCCCGTCGATTTTGGCGCGCCGACGGATGAGCGAGGAAATCCTTTAATCATGGGATATCAGACGCTCTGGTCCACTTATACAGATGCTTACCAGCCGAATCGGTGGTTCAATCCATCTCTGCCGTTGAAGGCAGAACTTCATCTTCTTGTCTGGGGGTGGCAGGATATCGATAATGCCGTTTTTTTGCACTGGGATATTATCAATAAAAGCGGCGAGGATTGGCAGAATGCTTATTTGGGTGTTTTTGTGGATCCCGATGTCGCAGATCCTGAGGATGATTTGGTTGCCAGCGATAGTTTGATAAATATGGTTTACTGCTATGAATCTGAATTAGGTGAGTTAAGCAAAAGTTTTCAGACGGTTGGTTATATCTTGTTAGAGACTCCGATGGTTCAATCTCCGGGAGATACGGCTTATAGCTGGCGTGGTGAAAAAAGTAATTATCGAAACGCAGGCGCTTCGTCACCGTTGATTTACAAATATTACCCCCAAGAATGGAATGAAAATGCGTTCAATAGAGGAGAATTCACAAAAAATAAAGTATATGATCGATTGAGAGGCAGAGATAACCATGGAAACCCAATGATTAATCCACTGACCGGTGAGGTTACAAAATGGGGTTTATCCGGAGATGCGGTTCTCCAAATGGGCTGGCTGGATGACTTGCCCCAAGACCGCCGCATGATGATTTCAACAGGGCCCTTTGATCTTGCGGCAGGAGATACCTGCGGCTTAACTCTGGCAATTGTTGCTGATGTTGCAGATAATCGTTGGCAATCAATTGTGCAAACAAAACAGCGAGCAGCATTATTGCACAGGTTGTTTAAGTATCGCTTTAAAGTAATCCCAGACGTCGAAGTTAACGCAGACAGCACTTCTCTCGCGGATTCTGCAAGAATTTATGTGCGGTCTTCGCTAAGTAGTGAAAATCCCCTTTCGAGCGTGAAAGTGAATTTCTATAATCAGCAAAGTGTTTTAGTTTACGAGATGCCGCTTTTTGACGACGGGAACCATTTTGATGCCGGCGCGGGAGATGGCATTTTTGGCAATATGTGGCAAACTTCCATGGACGGCCAAATTTATCATATCGACCTGACCGTTGTGGATGATTCAGATAAAAATTACTATTTCGACCATGTGGCGGAAAATATTATTTTGGGCAATAGATTGGTCGTCCAGGGCGATATTGTGGATGATAATATCAATTTTGACGGAAAGGCGAATCCCGGAGAAAATGTGCGAGTTTCTCTAACAGTGCAAAACAATTATGAATTTGATATTGAGCGTTTGAATTTCATCCCCGTGAGCAAAGATTCTCTAATTCAATTGCGCCAGTCATGTTTGATCCTGGACGACGCTCTAAAGTCCGGTGAATCGCGCAATATAACTTACGACCCTGTCAATAAACTGGGTTATTTTGAATTCAATGTCCCTGAAAGCATCAAAGTCGGCTATAGATTTTTGTTCGAACTTGATGGTTATGACAATGAATATCATCACTGGAAAAATTATATCGAAATTCCAGTGGACACTTTGAATTATTTCCCCGAGGAGATAAAGCCGGAGCATGTGAATGGTAGGGGAGATGCTGATTTTACAATCAAAATTATTGACCCGTCGGCTCTACTAAAACATACTTATGAAATTTCTGTTGTGGACTCGATCAATGAAAAGGGCGACAAAGGATTTAATTTACAAGATCTGACAGCGGGGAAAACTTTGCTTGAGAATAATCCGCCTCCTGATAAATATGGATATAATGTCCCAATAATTGATGGCTTTAAAATAACATGGGCATATTTGCCCGAAGGTGGCCCGAAAGATGACTATTTTGTTGAAATTCCCGGCGGTCATGAAACAGGTTTCCATTACAAAAAAGATTATAATTCCACTTTACTCGGAGAGGCGCCTTATGTGGAATATCAAAGATTGGTCAAGGTTGAATTTACTAATGAAATAAATAGCAGTGGTGTTATCGGCGCGCCTGCCGGACAAAAGGCGTTTCGTTACGAGCATGCTTCCGTAAGTACGCCTACGGGATTTTTTACCTGTCCCTTTAATGTCTGGAAAGTGGAAAACGGTCAAAGAACGGGATTGATGAATGTGGGTTTCGAAGAGTGGCCCATGTTTTTCAGTTACGACGATGAGTGGGGTCCTAATGCCCAGTCAGTCGGCGGGTTCGAGACCATTTATATTATGAAAACTGATTACGATGAAAGCGGACAATATTATCAAAATAAACCGCTGGATATGAAGGAAGTTCTTTATGAAATTACATTCGTCTTGAATGCTGATTCCAGTGTGGTTGATCCGGGAGATAAATTTGTGTTTGAATTTGAAATACCTGCCAGTTCTCAAGATAAGTTTGGTTTTGTGCCAACAGATGTCGAGGACTTTAACTCCCGTGCAATGCCACAAACAATTGAATTATTTCAGAACTACCCCAACCCCTTTAATTCATCTACAGTGGTCAAATTTCAATTGAACAAAAAAGCAATAGTTAAATTGACTATTTTCAACATTCTTGGTCAAAAAGTTACTGATGTGATCGATAAAGAAATGTCTCCGGGCATTTATCATTTAACCTGGGACGGCAAGGGTCATTCGGGGCAATTGGTACCAAGCGGATTGTATTTTGTTCGATTGGATGCGGCCCAACAGAGTAAAACAATTAAGATCTTGTTAATTCGTTAACAATGAAACTGAGGAGTAAAAAATGGTGCGCAAAATTATCATATCATTCAGTGTGTTGATAATTTTCAGCCTGAATTCTCATGCTCGTAATATTTTTACTATTGGAAATTCCCTGATTGAAAATAGAACCCAAAATATGGACTGCTATGATGTCACTTACTATGGCTTGAATTTGGGGCTAAATCCTGCGGCACATCACATATCCGGCGCTATAACGATTAAGCTGAAGGTTATTTCAGGCATTTCCGAATTGGAATTTCATCTCAAGGATAATATGGTTGTGGACAGCATCCGTCAGAATAATTTGCTACTCAATTTTAGTCTGAATGATGATATTTTGTCAATTACCCTAAATAGGGATTATTCACCCGATGAATTAATTGCCGTGGAAATTTTTTATCATGGCTCGCCGGAAGGGGGAAATTTTCTTTCCGGTCTGCTGGATAGAAAACCGATTATCTGCACAAACAATTTACCTTTTGGGGCTCGCACCTGGTTTCCCTGCAAAGACCTTCCCTATGATAAGGCTGATTCAATGGATGTCATTCTTACTGTTCCGGAAAAATATGTTGCTGTATCTTGTGGGAAGCTAATCGAAGAGAAAACGGTTGCTGATAATAAAAAGCAATATTGGTGGCATGAAAAGTATCCTATTGCTACCTTTTCGGTGGGGATTTCCGTTTATGAGTACGAAATCAGGAAAGATATCATTGTGATCGAAGGAGATACGCTAGAACTTTATTTTTACTACAGTCCTAAATATTTAAGCCGATTCGAGGAAATTTTTAATACCACGAAAGAAATGATTCAATGCTATTCTGACATTTTGGGCAAGTATCCCTTTATTGATGAAAAATATGCAATGGTACAAACTATTTGGGGACACAGAGAAATCGGGGAAAGGTTTATCAGCCATCAGACATTTACTGATTTTGTTCTTGATGATTACAACTATATTTTTTATGATGATGCAATGACTGCCCAATGGTTTGGTCAAATGATTTCCTGTTATGACTTTCACCACATTTGGCTAATGACCGGCGCGATCGAGTGGGGGCGTTATTTATACTATGATTGGCAAACTGGTGGCACGCTGAATAGGACATTTCAAGAAGCGACATTGAAAGACTTTGAGTATGGCACTGTATATGTGGAGGATCAGGAAGATAGCTCTGAATATGATTGGCGCTTGATAATTTCAAAAGCTTCATGGGCGATAAATATGCTGCGTTTTACCACCGGTGAAGCAAACTTCTTTAAATCTTTGCGCGCTTTTTGCAAAGATCCCAGATACAAATATGGCACAGCCACAACCGAACAATTTCAACAGGTATTTGAGCAAGTGTCTGAAATGGATTTATCCTGGTTTTTTCAACAATGGATTTATGATGTGGGCTACCCTACATTTCAATTTCGCTACAAAATTGTTCAAACGGGTGAAAATAACTTCGAAATATCCGGAGTCATCGAACAAATTCAAACATCATACAGAATTTTTACCACGCCGATAAACATCACGATTAAGAGCTCTGCCGGAGATTCTACACTTGCATTTTGGATCGATAAAAAACAGGAATCCTTTAGCATCAAAACTTCCAAAGAGCCTAAAGCACTTATTTTGAATGAAGATCACTGGATAGTGTGTGAAGTTAAGACAATTGATAAATCGGAAATAGTTTTTAATTATTATGAATTAAATGATAGCCTGGGCAATGGAGACCAACATCTCGATGCCGGGGAAGTTGTTAAATTATGTTTTTCCGTATCAAATAATGGGGTTAGAGTCATTACGCCGCAAATAAAATTAACGACGGCATCATCGGCAATCACTTTGATCGATAGTGTTTTTACTGTCAACACTATTGATTATAATTCCACATTTACCAGCACGGACAATTCGTTCGCTTTTTCTATAAATGATAGCGTCACCAGTTGTTTCATTCCTCTTCAGTTGAGCATTATTGAAAACGGAGAAAATATCTGGCAGAAGGAATTTGTTCTGTATGCAGGCGAGTCATATCTATTGTTAGTCAATAGTGATTTTTGGGCGCACAGCGAAATGGCTTATCGAGAAATACTGGCGAATCTCTCTATTCCGTATCACTATTGCAACAAGCACATGTCTGGGTTGCCTGATTCACTGGAAAATTTTAGGAAAATAATTTTATTTACTGGCGAGACAAAAGATAGTTTGCTGTCAGATGCAGATCAGAACAAAATAATGGAATATTTGGACAAGGGTGGTAACTTGCTAATTTGCAGCAGCAATTTAGCTTCAAGTTTGGCAACGAGCGGTAGTCCCAGAGATTCGATTTTTCTGGCGAGTTATTTGGGTGTTCACTATTTAGGAGAGAAACTTTCCGACACTCTTGCCGTCGGAGTAATAGAAGACACCATAGCGGATCGCTATGTAGCTTATCTGCATAGCCGGGATCCAAATAATAATCTGATTTTGAGGGATGCCATTGAGCCGACCTCGCCGGCTGTTTCTATTTTTAACTATTATCCGTCACAAAATTGTGCCGGAATTAGATTGACCGATCAAAAGAGAAAATCACGCCTCGTCTATTTGCCTTTTGGACTTGAAGAAGTCAAAGATATCGGTCTAAACACCAGTGAAAATTTATTGTTGCGGATTATGGGATGGTTTGATTCATCAATTTCATACGTCCGGAAAATTACAAATTATTCACCTTCCTCATTTGCGCTGATGCAAAATTATCCCAATCCTTTCAATTCAAACACCAGAATTGATTATCAAATAGCAAATTTGAAATCACAAAATTTATGTTCAACAACTTTAAGAATTTATGACATCAACGGCCAACTTGTGAAAACTTTAGTTGTTGAGAAAAAGAAACCAGGCTTCTATTCCATAATCTGGCATGGTGAAGACGAAAACAATACTCCTGTAGCTTCTGGTGTGTATCTCATTCGAATGAAAGTGGACCAATACAGCACTTATCGCAAGATGATTCTATTGCGATGATGGGTTCCTAAAAGTAGTGCACTCCATTTTTGGTTTATCAATACCAACTTTTACAGATAAACTGTCGTTGACGGGAAAAAAGTTTTAGTTCAAACTACCGGTATTTTTAGGATGCAAATTCGGAAACAACGTATTATTTTGTCGCTATGAATCTAAAATTTATT
>JAADGR010000020.1:0-1988 GCA_013152225.1 Calditrichota bacterium | reverse complement strand
GGCGAGTCCGCGTCCCTGACCGATGCCGTAATCCACGCCGATGATACCGAGCCTGGTTTCGATGCGGAAACCGAAGCCATAGCTGAATTTCGTCTGCTCGGGAATTTTATGGTTTTCTTTTGCCCGCATGATGTAACCGGCGTCAAAAAATAGAAATGCTCGCGAGCGTGGCCCGAGAAGATAGCGATATTCCAGATTGAGCCAGGCGAGTCGTTCGCCTAAAAATTCATCTTCACGATAGCCGCGCAGCGTGTTGGTGCCTCCGAGACGGTACAAATCCGCTACCGATAACTTTTCTTCGTTCGATTTAACCTGTCTGCCGTGCAGTCCGACTAAAATTGTCTGATAGCGAAATGTCGGTACGTACAATTCGGCGTCCATCTCTATTCTTTCGCGGCGGAAAGTGCCGGAATAGCTGACAGAATCAGCAATTAACGCGGGAAGCGAAGATATTTTCTTTCGGGCGAATTCATATCTGGTATGATAAAATAATCCCCGCGCCGGATTCCAGGGATTTTCCCGGGAATCGTAACTGAAGCCGATTCTCGCCAGATTCGAGTTGCTCCGCGGAAGTCCGAACAAAATCTGTCCCAGCGAATCAGGCAAAATGGACTCTTTCCCGAAATGGGAGTGAATGGTCAGCAGATCGGAAAATGGCACATCAAAATCGACGCCAATACTGCGGCGCACATAAGTTGTGTCTCGAATGGTTTGCTCAAATCCGAAACCCGCGTGCAGCGGATAACCGAGTACCCAGCGTTCCACGTAATGAAAGCGCAATTCCTGACTGTTGCGGTCTTTCTTCTGCCAATAGGTTTCCAGCAGCCGTCCAGTGCCGAGCAAATTTTTAAAGGCGATGTCGATTAATCCGGTGAAATAACCTTTTTCTTCGGGATTTGTCGCCGGTGTATAGCCAATGACGGCATTGAGTTGATTCGGATTGCCTTCAGTGACATCGATCAGCAGATGGCCTTTTCCATTTTCATCAACCGCAATTTTGGGCTCCTGTACTGCTGTAAAAAATCCGGTTTTCATCAGTCGTTCCGGCAGACGGGAGATTTGGTTTTGCTTGAAAATGGATCCGATTTTTAGCCTTGCTTCTCGCAAGATCACATTCTTTTTTGTCAGATGATTTCCCGACACGTGAATTTCATCAAGGTAAACCCTTTGTCCAGGCGAAATTTTCAGAAAAAAATCAAGCGAGGTAATTTTTCTATCTTTTGCTTCTTTGACCGCCAGGCTGTCAATTTCAATCTGCGCAAACGGAAAACCATTATTTTCCAGATAAAATAATAAATTTTCGATGTTGAAAAAAACCGTCTCGGCCACACGATTCCTGTCGCGCAAATCAAGCAGCGCTGCCAACTCTTCGACTAGATCTGAATCCGGCGCGTCCAGATGTAAGGCATTCAACCTTATTTCAGCCCCTTCGTCGATTGTGACAAGAAGAGCGGAATCACTATTTTCCCCTTCAATTTTTGTGAACGGAAATGATTTTTCCCGGTACAATTGTGCAATATTTTCAAGTATTTTTTCAAGCGCCTGCCGCGTGTATTTTTTTTGGGAAAAAAGCCGCTTAATTTGTTTCTCGGAAAGCAGGTGATTACCCGTAACATGCACACTTTTAATGACGAACGAAGTGTCGGTCTGACTCAAAAGATAATTATCGCTAATCAGAAGAAATGAAGTTATTAAAAAAATTAATGTAAGATGGAAGGGAAGGTGTACTCCACCTGCAAGGTGGGGCACACCTGAATATTTTTCTTTCAAAAGAGCAATAAATTTATTAGCGAAATCAGTCATAGGAGCAAGTTTCTTTTGAATGATGAAAAAATGTTAACCAATCTGATGTGTACCCCACTTTTAAAGTGGAGCACACCTAAACCTAAATTATTTTTTTGTTCGTTTAGTTCGTTTTGTTAGTTGCTAAAATCAGAAATAAGCACGCATTTCTGCTCTGACGGTAAAAATGGCTCTTCCGATATATT
>JAADGR010000017.1 GCA_013152225.1 Calditrichota bacterium | reverse complement strand
TGGAAGACCCAACGATTATTGATCTGGCCAATAAACATCCGGTCATTTACGATTTGCAAATCACCGGTCATACGGCGATACCTTTTGGCTTTATTTATAAACAACTGGATATAAAGCCAGGTGATCGTTTAGACCTGACCGTTCTGAAAGAGCGTATTGCTGAAATGAAAACTTTTGGTTATTTTGAAAAAATATCTTATGAAATTGTTCCTCTTTCAAAAGGTGATGTTCGGTTAATCATACGTGTGAAAGAAAAACAAAGACCACATATTTTCAGGATAACAATTGAAGGCAATAAATCGCTCCCGTTCTCGTTTATTTATCAATTGTTGGGCATAAAACCGGGGACTCGATTAGACACCGACATCCTCAATCGCCGCATCATGGAAATGTATGGATTGGGATATTTTGAATACATCAAATATGAAATCGAGCCGATAGGCGAGAATAAAGTTACGTTAAACCTGAAAGTAAAAGAGCTGCCATCCCAAAGATTGCGCGTTGGGCTTCGCTACGATGATTATTATAAACTTGTCGGTGTGGTCAATGTTTTAGGAGTAAACTGGTTTGTGCCGGGATTGCGTTTTGAAAACGAATTGCAGTTCGCCGGACTTGTTAAGCTAACCAGCAAAATTTATTACCCGACCCGCACTCTTAATTTACCCGTCTATCCATTTGTTAATCTTGGATTCAAGGACATTCCCATCAACGTTTTCGATGGCGGCGCCGGGGATATCATTGCCAGTTATAAAGATCGATCCACTCATGCGGGTTTTGGTTTAGGACTGCTTTTTGCCAAATCTTTTAATGTTGAAATTGAATACCAACATGAATATATGAATGTTGCACCCAATATTGCATTCCCCGATCCGACTCTGTTTCCAACCTGGAGGGATAAATTAAGAAAAGTACAGGTTTCCTTAACATTGGACAATCTTGACGATGTTCTTCTACCGCGCAATGGGTACAAAATCAGTGGTTATTATGAAGGAAGTTTTAAAAAACTAAAGTCGGATTTGGAATATTCATATATTTGGGCATCCGCAAATATTTATCACACATTCTTTCGTCGGCACACAACAAGATTGTTTGCGTTTTGGGGAGCAAGCAAATCGCCGCCAATCTATAAATTTTTGTATCCGGGAAAACCGCAATATTTTGTGGGCATGGAATACGATCAACTTTACGGCACGCATATTTCGATTCTACGGTTTGACTATCGGTATCAATATAAAAAAGACATCTTTTTCAAGCTGATCGCCAACGTTGCCTTTAACCTGAAATATGATCTGCCGCACGTTCCTGTCAAACCTTATGATGTTACAGGCTATGGCGTGGGCGTGAAGCTGCTTTCGCCGGTGGGGCCGATTGAAGTTATTTTTAGCCGTGGCGACAAAGTTTTCTGGGGACCTCGCAGAAAACAGAATTTGGTGTATTTTATTTTGGGTTATAAATTTTAAAATTCACAAATTCTCTGTTTTGCAGAACTCTATCTGCCTAACCTTGACGAACCATAAGTTAGGTTTTGCAAATGTGTAGGTTCGGTTGTAGTGACAACACTTAAAATGACCGGATCAAAGCAATCTTGGAGGAATATTTTTGAAAGCGATTGTATACACAAAATACGGATCACCGGATGTTCTTCAGCTCAAAGAAGTAGAAAAACCTACTCCTAAGGACAATGAAGTACTGATAAGAATATATGCGACAACAGTAACATCAGGGGACTGCACCCTTCGAAAGGGTGACCCGTTTATTGCAAGATTATTTGTCACTGGTCTCATAAGACCAAAGAAAACTATACTGGGGACTCGGTTAGCCGGAGAAATTGAAGCAGTAGGCAAAGATGTAACGCGATTCAAAGAAGGAGATGAGGTGAAGAAAGATTTGAATAAACTAACAAGGGAACACTCTTGCTTTTTTACCCCCAGCCCCTCCCCCGCGTAACGCAGAAGAGGGACTTTGGGTAAAGGAGAGAGAAATGATGGGATGCCATCATTTCCCTCAGGGAAAGCCAATAATATTGGCTTTTTTTAAAATGTAATCCCCAAAGATATCCTGTTCACAGCATCAAAAACACCAAAATCCGAGTAAGAATATCCTATTTTGACATCAATTCCGCCGAGATTACTCTTAAAGCCAACGCCGCCGGTTAAGCTTTCTTCATCATAATTAAACTTATAACCGGCCCGGATTGCGAACATATCCATAAACCAGTATTCGCCGCCGACATGAATTCTTTCCGTATAGTCTCGTGGATGTACGGCATCAAAAGCAATTAACAGAGAATTCTGGTGTTCACCCATAAAATCAAGGACATCCATTGCAAAGCCGATAGTAAATGTTAACGGCAATTGGAATGCAGTCGTCTGATATTTAAATTGGGGCGAAAAGTTCCTGACGGTCATTCCCAGCCTGAGACTCTTATATCCCGGATAAAATACAGTTCCAAAGTCATAAGCAAGACCGGAAACTTTGTTATCAATAGTTTCACCATTCTCCAAGAGATTCTCGCCCAAATGTTGCATTGCAAATTTAATCTGACCACCTACTGTGAACTTGTCCGTCAATGATTTTGCATAGGTAAAACCTACTGCGTATGCACCTATATCTAACATTCCTGTTTCTACATATCCCTTCTCAGTCGTGGCCACACGAGTGCCAATAAAGTCTCCATAGTCACATGTAATGAAGCTAACACCAATGCTGCCCCAATTACCCATATTTTTCACCACTCCACCGGCATCATAAGAGATGTCGGCGAACCACTTGGTTCTGGTAACAAAAAAGTCGACATTATTTTGCATAAATGCTATGCCGGCAGGATTATAAAACATTGCATTAGCATCATCACCGGTCATCATAAACGCCCCTCCCATAGCAGCCGCACGCGCACCGACATCAACCTTTAAAAATTGAAGTCCTGTTTGAGCAAGCTTTTTAAGCCCCGCATGGGAAGGCTCGATAAAAAGTGTGCATAAGAAGATAATTACTAGAAACAAAGTCAATTTTCTCATTTCAAAAACCTCCATTTTTACTATATTTTACCTTATTACAGCAAATTTTACGAATGTACTTTCACCGTCGGGAGTTTCTATGTAGGCAATATAAATCCCACTGACAATGACCTGACCTGTCTCTGTCACCGACTGTTCCTGACTTAAAACTCCCCATGGCTCGTCACCGGAACCATTGGTATGTTCCAATGTTTTTACTAAATCGCCACTTTCGCTGTAAATCCTGATGGTACAAATCGGGGGCAATTCGAGAAACATGATTTTATCTTTCTCGCCAGGGTACTGCAGTTTTGCAGCGTCCACATTAAATGGATTTGGAACCACCCTGATGTCAGAGAGAGAATTCCCGGGTGCTCTGGTTAAATGGGCAGGTCGCGTCGTAAGATTCAAATATTTTCCACTCTCAAGACTTTTCCTCTTACCGTTAACACCGGGATCATTTTGTGTTCCATCATCAAATGCAGTCACATAGTAATAATATGCCTTGCCGCGCTCTGCGGTAACATCGTCATAGCTCTGCACGACTTCAGGATGATCAGTACCTAATCCGCACTCAAATATGCGGTTAAACTTGCCTCTAAAGGTGCCGTTCTTTACTTCATAATATGGTGAACCAACAGATCTGTAAACCCTATAGCCGGCAAAATCAAGAGCAGCTTTTGACTCATCACCCCACGTTATCAATACTCTGTCGGATAACGACTTTACCTCGATCGACGGGGGAGGTGGCGGAATCGGTATATTGTAATTTTTTTGAACGTTCCACAGGGCATTCCGCGAATTCCGAAAAAGTGAATCCTTGCCTGTAGCTACCCAACAGTCTTTTGCCCAGTTGTTAAACGCAGTTGATTTACTATCTTTAGCATAAAGATCGGGATGTGCCTGATAGATAGGAGGCAAATTATCGTCCGGTTGACCATCATTCCAGCTACACACCGCAGGTGGCTTACAGGTTCCTTTTTTCCATGCCTTGCCTATTTCCCATGCTTTTTCCGGCGAAATACTTCCCTCTACATCGGCCCATACTATTCGAATAGAATCGCCTGGTGCCAAAGTATAAGGCCCGAAAGCAACGGCACTGGTTGCACGCCAAACCCACCAAGGTAAGTCCTTTACAAATTTAGCACCCTGTTCATCCATTCTCACTGTATGGTGTGTGCCTGGATATGTATTCTCCATGTACGGTTGTCCATCAAAAGGATTAAAACCCAACCGCATCGTCTGATACAGGAGAGCATGCTGCTCCGGTGTGTTTTGTTCGGCCGGAAATTTCAACCAATGCAATTCAGGAGTATCAAACCCAGTCATCTGCGGCTGAGACGGATCGTCCGAATGATCACTTACAGATTTGTCAGCGTACAGTGTAGACTGTCCTTGGTAATGCGGTTTGGAAAGATATCCATTCCCATAAGGTAAACCAAAGGTATCGTATTTCTGCGTTCGACCTCTCGCAGAATAGGCATACACCAACCTTAAGGTATCTGAAGGATATTCCCCATACGCACTATACCAGACTCTCTTGCCGGGAGCTCCGGGAGCCTGAAAGATATTATCTCGCCAAAAATAAAAATCCTTTATCGTCTGGTTTGGGAGTTCCTTTTCATCATCAATGTCTATATTTCCCGTATTAATGAAGGTCCAATCGTATATTAAATAATCATCATGATTTGTTTGGCTCCAGCCAAAAACTCTTTGATGAATAGTAACTCCCATCGATGTTCTGATCCATGATTCAACCATCACATCGGCCGTTCCGGGAATTTTATCCGGGTTCACCTCATCTCCATCCAGTGGGAACGGCTCATTCAGGATAACGCCGTCGACAATAATTGACGGAGGGTTATATCTCATGTACTTGTGGATAGTTATTCCATTTTCATCTTTTACAGGCATTGTGTTAACAGTCTCATCAGCACCGCCTGCGGCAGCACCGGATATCTTGACGGGCCATTTGGTTCCGTATTCATCGGTCCAATCTCTTGTGCCCATCTGCATGCCTGCATTAAAGACACCGGCTCTCTTAAAGCCGTCAAAATAATAATACCAAAACTTGTTGTTACCTGCCAATTTACCTTGATCACCAAGATCGTAAACCCTGCTTTGAAATCTTCCCACTCTAATCATTTTGTAAACAGCAGAATATGCGAACTCGCTAATGAATAGGGAAAAGATAAGAATTAAAAAGACTATATTTTTTTTCATAATTGACCTCTCTCTATTATTGTTTAATCTTCAAACGATGTCAAACATTTTCAAGATGGAATACGAGCCTTTAAAAATCCAATTTTATTCCAAAAACTAAACTTCTTTGATAAAGAAATGTAAGAAATTCGCGATTTGGCATATCGATATAAGGCTTATCTTTGCTCTTAATGTCTCCCAGCTTGTCATTTCCACCTTCAAAGCCTGCTTCCTTGTACTTTTCTCCTTTATACATAGGCAGATGAAGTGAATATAAATAATTTCGTCTATCCGTACTCGATGAAAAACCTTGACCGTACAAGTACTTTGCGTTAAGCAGATTACTAACATCCATAAAGAAGCTGAAATGTTTTCTACCAATCGTAAATCCCTTGTTTATTCGTAAATCCAAATTACTTCGTCCTTTCCATTGTAAATTATTCACTAGCTGATAAGTTTGCAATGGATCCCATGTCATAAAGCCACCTGCTTTCCATGAATAAAGAAAGCTAACATAAAAAGCACCAAGTGGCTTTATACCGGCAACAGTCGGGCCCCAATCTCGAGGAATTGCGAATTGAACATAGCCACGGAATACAGGGCGAGCAAGTGGTACCTCCTGGTAAGGATTCTGTAACCCATAGAGCGCTTGCTCTCTTGGGTCCTGAAAGTAATGCTTTCTTCCAATATATCCGGAAGTATTCACGATATAATTATAATTGAACCATCCGGTGATCCAACTGCCAAATCTCTTTTCAACACTAACTTCAAACCCTCTTATATCCCGATAATTGTTATTTTCTGTTGTCGAGTAATTAATGGTTCCATCATAACTTGTATACACGACCCAACCTGTCTGGTCAGTCACATCTTTATAATAGCCACTTAACCTAAGCAAAAACATGTCCATTAAATTATACTCTACTCCTAATTCATAGGCCACGGTTTTTGGCAAATTTGCGGATGGATTACCTATCTGAGAAATCCCATTAGTAGCTCTTCCATAGTCAAGCTTGTACATATCGCGGGAACGAGGCATTGAATAAAAATGGCCATAATTAAAGTACAATTTAGCATTAGCCGAAATCGGATGCGATATTCCTAAACGCGGGCTAATTTTCACGTGGCCTTTTGCCGGTTCTGTTGGTGCAAGTGTAGTTAAAAGATTCTTATATTCCCTTTTAAAATACTTGGAATACTTGTCCATAGTATACCAACCGGTATTGGGGTCATTGTAATCTAGCCTCACGCCTAAATTAGCAATCATTCCCTCAAGCTCGATCTTGTCTTGTACATAAGCACCAACACGGTAAGGAAATTCGTGCCATTTACTCTCAGTAGCACTGGTTTTAACATTCCGGTCTTCTTTTCTGGTATGCTCGTTAATATCATCATAGTTAACCAGGAAACCAGCCTTTACCTGATTATACTTGTTGACCTGGCTGGTCATATCGAATTTAACGTTGATGGTATTTATCTCGGACCAATCCCGCATTTCGGCACCAATACCAGAGTACAACATACCATCTATCGATGATTTATAGCCACCTTCATACCAATATCCATAAGGCACCTCATCAACCGGTGTATTACCGAAATATCGAAGGGTCGTTGTATCCCGATATGCCGAAAGAGGAATATCCAGGGCTGAATTCTTGACGCGGGTATGAGTAATTCTCAGGTTATAAAAAGTAGTAGGACTCAGAACATGGTCAAAAGATATACCTTCCATATTCCTATAGATATCAAACGGATTTAAAGAGATCGGCCAATACAGGTTGTACCCTTTGCGATGTTTATGCGCATTACCGGTAGCGATTGGGCTCCAGAGTACAGCGTCTCCACTATTAAGGTAGTAATCCATTCTGGAAGAAGGAATGCTGGGGCCTCCTGTAACCGTATTAGTCTCTCCATATATTCCTTCAAACCTTAGTTTCATAGATGGAGATAGTCGAGAGGTCAGCTTTAGATGAATATTTTCTTCTTTAAAATATTCTCTGCTAACAGGAAGGGCAAATGCTTCCCAATTATTTCTATAAGAAGTGAAAAAGCTCATATTGCCTAAATATTTACCAATAAAAGGCACCGGCCCACCAAAGCTTGCATCCACATTCGCGTCAGGTTTATTTCCATATTTTCCCTCATGATGCTTCCTGCCGGTTATCTTTTCATAATTCGCAGGCATCAGCTTATCACTGCCCTCAGCTCTGTGTCGCCATATAAATAAGTCCCGACATTCTTCCGGAGTTCTATCGTTCGTCAGGTCATCGTCTGATAAAAGTTTTGCAGAATAGGCATCCCAGCCCATAAATTCAGGATATTGTTTCTGAGTTTCTTCATCCCAGGTTCCGTTTTTAGTACCAACCCACATAACATCAGGATCAAGATATGGCCGCAAATAGTAATTACGGTGATCAAACAGAGAATAACCGCTATGTTTTAACCGAGGAGGGCTCATACGGAAAATGATCGAGCCATTATAAGTATTAGGAGATCCCTCTTTGGTAATGACATTAATGAGCCCGGAGCGAACGTTACCATATTCTGCATTAAAACCCCCTTTAATAACAGAGAGTTCTTTAACAGAAGTAAGATTGACTATCATCATTGGTTTGTTTGCCCGGTTATCCACTGCCATCAATCCATCCACCATAAGTGCATTCTGGTCTTGTGTTCCACCTCGAATCGCAGTACCTTCAATACCCGCCTGTAAACTGATATATTGTTGAATATCGGTAACAAGCGGAACTTCTATTATTTGCTCACCCTCGGAGACAAACTGACTTGCCGAGACATCCATGGGAACTATATCTCGCTCGGCTATGACGGTTACTTCCTGACCGCTAATAGTTGTTTGTTTCATTGAAAAATTGACTGTAATTGTGCGGTCGGTTTTCACCACCACATCTGTTTTATTAACAGTTTCGTAGCCCATCATCGATGCCACCACGGTGTATTTGCCGGGTGAAATGTTAATAACAAAATAGTCACCCTCTACATCAGCAGCGCCTCCGAAAGTTGTGCCCTGGATAAGTACGTTTGCGCCGGGCAAAGGTTCTCTCGTATCTGCATCAATTATTTTACCCGCAATCTTACCGGTAACACCAGCTAATGTCACTCCTTGAAAAACAAAGAGAGCTACACTGGTTAGCACAAGTATGATATAACACCTTTGCAAAAAATCTTTCATCTTATTTCTCCTTTTCCTTTGAACCAACTTTTACAAATCATTAGCTCTAACAAATATGCCATTTATTTGTAAATCATTTGCAACCTATATCGATATTGCCTCCTGTTTTAAATTCTAAACAACCGAACATTCTTACCCCTTTAAACCTCAAAATCTTCGAGCCATTCATCACCTCCTTTCTGAGCCATTTGACAATTAATGCCGATAAAAAACAGAGAAACTACACTCCCATCCATCTCCTTCAAAGCGCGAAGGGAAAGGAACTGTGGAGGCAAAGGGGGGTTAGGGATGAATACATCATGTTGTTTGTCTTATAACGAGTTTTGTTTTAAGAACCTTTGTAATCGGGAAAAACCCTTTGTCAGGATTGAGGAAATAATCAATTAAGATCCGGATTGCTGTCTGTCCGATTTCGTAGCGGGGTTGCACAATAGTTGTCAGCGGTGTTTCAATGACCGAAACGACAGGATTATCACTAAAACCGATTAACCCGATGTCCGCAGAAATTTTCAAACCGGCCTTGTGTAACTGATACAAAACGCCCATAGCAACCGGATCATTTACTGCAAAAATCGCATCGGGTTTCCTCGGCAGTTTTAAAAGCTTTTTCACACCATCTATGCCGAAACGTTCTGAGAGCCCCCCCCAGATTACATACTCGTCAAATATTTGCATACCATATTCTCTCATAGCTGCGATATATCCTTGATATCGAAGCTTGCCGATAGAGAGATATTGGTAGGCGGCCAGATGCGCAATCCTTTCATACCCGGCAAGAATTAGGTGCTCTGTCGCCTTGAATGCTCCCTCATAATCATCGATAATTACGCGACTTGCTTTTTCGTCATCCAAAACACGGTCAAAATAGACTATTGGAATTCCTGCATCGTGCACAATCTTTAAATGATTTGCATCTCTGGTTTCCTCAGATACCGATATGAGTAACCCCTGAATTCCATTTTCCACGAGTTTTTGTACAACTTGTTTTTCTCGCTTTACTTTCTCCCTGGATTGTCCGACAACAACAGCACATGAATATTGGAATGCGACAACTTCAATCCCATCCAATATTGCAGCAAAAAACGGGTGCTTTAATTCCGGAACAATGACGCCAATGATTTTGTTTTTCACATTTTCCGAAGAAGCGTGGGATACCTTTTCTTGAGACCTTTTCTTGAGATTGATCGTTTACTGGGGTAATGTGTTTTTCGGTTGCACTTTTTGCCATCTTTTATCTCTTCAAAAGTATTTGGTTGAACAAACTTTTTAGCGGCTTTTCATTTAATTGAAAAAATAGTAATGAATATATCTACAAAAAGTAAGTGAATTAACGTGGTTTTCACGTGAAGATAACAATTTCCAGTTGCCTCAAAGTAAAATATAGCCGTAATTATGTACATGCAACATTTGTGACACCTTTTGGGACGTTTATAATAGTTTGACCTATTTAAAAAGCTTATTATTATAAAGTAAATAAAAAAAGTGCTTTGAAATGATTTATAAAATGGCCACCTTTTAAATATTTTTCCCAAGCCCGTTACAAAACAACGACGAGTACCATGATTGATACTGCAACAAAAAAGGCAATAGTTCAAAAACTTCTCAAAGACGAACTTTTTTCAAGTGAACAATTTAATAAATTGCTGCAATATCTATTCACTTGTTCAATTAAGAAAACTGTGCCAAGTGAAATAGAAATCGCCCAACATGTCTTTCAAAAAAAGGGGTTCGATCCATCCGAAGACACTCTTGTTCGTGTTTATATTTATAAATTACGTAAGAAACTTGATAAATATTATGAAGGCAATGGAAAGCACGATCAGGTCAGACTGGAGATTCCCAAAGGGCACTATGAACTAAGTTTTTTGGAAAAGCAAAAGGGGTTGCAAACAAACATTCGCCAACTTTACTATCGGTTTACAAAACTAGAACTCGTACTATCTTTTATATCTTTAATTTTAATCATATTATTGTTAACGTCCATCAGTAACACTCGTTGTCTATTAGAGAAGACCATTGACAAAAATGATCCAATTTGGTCGTCGTTTTTTTTAAATGGACTAGCAAATGATCTGGTTATTGGTGATTTTTATATTTTTTTGGAATATGATGAAAAACAAAAAAAAGACCGCGCCATAATAGATTATGAATTCTCTACAGAAGATGAATTTGAAAAATATAAAAACCAATTTCCTGATCGGCGTTCTCGCAAAAATAGTATGGGCGATTTACCAAACAACAGCATCTACGATGTCAAAGATTTAATGCAAGTATTCCACTCATTTAATGCGAAAATGAACCTGGAAATGTCATCCAAATACGAAAACTCAAAAATTATAGATCGAAATATTATTTACGTCGGTACATTCAGAAATTTGCGCAATCTGAATAATTTACTTTTCAATCTCCCAATAAAGTACAAATATACTCATCCATACAAGTGGAGTGGTGAGATATTTATAAGAGATTCAAATTCAGATACCTTAAAAAGGCTAAAGACAGTAGCTCTCCCGGAAAAATGTTACAGCACAAATTTGGAACTGGTAGCCAAATTGCCCGGGCCAAATAATGAGAACTATCTCATCATTGCCGGTTTTGGCTACACGTCTCACGCCGAAATCATCAAGATGCTCAGCCGGCAAAAATCTCTCACCGAACTTGAAAATAATATACGGTTGATAAATGGTTCAGTCCCCAGGTATTTTTCAATTATTTTTGAGGTAACCAGTTTTAGAGACCAGGCATTTCAGACGGAAATTAAATACTTTCAAGAAATCAATGCAGACTATTTTAGGACCCTGCCTATGTAGTTGAACAGCATTTTCGATCGCCATGAGCTTCCCAATCCGGGGCGTAAAACGGGAATGGGCTTTATTGCACCATAGCGATTTTTTAATACCCTCAGAAGTGCCGTGGCCTTTAAATATATTTCCTGTACAAACTTACATACCGAATTACGGCGTCACTTTAACCATCACAACACCATGAGACGGAACGGTTGCTGAAAAGGAGTCTTTGAATTTTCCCAGGTCTTTATGGCGCCACAAGTCCCGTACTTTGGCCGTTGTCACGTCCGAAAATCCGATTTCTTTCCATGAAGCAGAGATTTCTTTATCCGATTTGCTTCGATTAAACAAAATCATCGCCCGGCTGCCGTCGCGGAGTTCCTTCGACCAGACTTCAAAATCACCGTCATCTCTGACTTTATGGCCCTGCACGCCAAGAGAATCCTGATCGATGGCAATAACTTCTTTGTTGGCCAGAATCTCTTTGATTTCCGGTGACATGGTGCGCAGGTCATTTCCGGCTATTAATGGTGCAGCCAAAAGACACCAGAAACTGAAATGAGCACGGTATTCGGTATTGGTCATATTACCGTTACCAATCTCGAGCATATCCGGATCATTCCAATGGCCGGGGCCGGCATACTTTTCTAATCCATTTTGGAAATCCAGAATTCTGGTCCAGCCGCGTCTGTTCTTTTTGTCGATGCAATCCCAACAATCCTTAATGTCAAGGGTGGTTCGCCACAGATTGCCGACATTCTTGCCCCACAGCCACGGTTTGTTTTGGCCCCATTCGCAAATACTAAAAACAATGGGACGCCCCGCAGCTTTGAGTGCATCGCGCATCAAGGCATACGATGCTTCAGCATTTTGCTTCCTGTGGGCGCACCAGTCGTATTTAAGATAATCCACTCCCCAGGCAGCATATTGGCGAGCGTCCTGAAATTCATAGCCCCGACTTCCCGGTCTTCTCTGGCATGTAAACCTGCCGGCATCGGAGTAAAGCCCGAATTTCAATCCTTTTGAATGCACATAGTCCGCAAGAGCTTTCATGCCGGACGGAAACCGACCAGCATCAGGAATAATATTGCCCTGCTCATCCCGATCCACCTGCCAGCAATCATCGATGATAATATACTGATAGCCGGCGTCTTTCATGCCACTACTAACCATTGCATCGGCCATGTCCCGGATCAAGTCCTCACTCACATCGCAGCGAAACTTATTCCAGCTATTCCAGCCCATTGGCGGTGTCAAAGCCAATCCATTATCGAGCGCCGCAAGTTGCCGGGTTGACATCACAAAGAAAAGACTAACAACAAACAGCACAAAAACCGGAACTGATATTCTTTCTCTTAAATGCACTTTGGCCTCCCTTTTTTAATTTACATTATACTTGTAAAAATCGGTAATTTTTCCAGAGGGGCAGGGTAGTTTGTTATCACTTGCTTGCCCTGATAAATTTCTCCGTTCCAAAAGTCTTGCCACAAACCGGCCGGCAGGTACACATCTCTTGTAACAGCACCTTTTTTCAGCACCGGCGCCACCAGAAAACGGTCGCCGAGCATGAACTGATCCATGATAGCATAAGTATTCTCATCCTCGGGATTCCTGAAAAACAACGGCCGGGCAATTGGGGTGCCATCAACACTGGCTTGCCGGGCGAGTTGGTAAATATAATCACCCAACTTTTTATGCAGATAAGCATATTTCCTGCAAATATCCACATATTTTTCTTCGAGATTCCAGGGAGCGAAGGAGAACTGCATCATGGGCATAAGCGCACTCGCCTGCGTCCAGCGCACAAACAGTTCGGAATCCATCTCACGATTCGATCTGAAATCTTTGTCCAGACCACCACCAATCATATCCGGACAGAAATAAGTGTAACCGATTAGCGACTCCATCATGCCATTGGGGATAAGCGATGCAATTCCTTTTTTTGCGCCCCAGTTTTTCTTTTTATCGCGCAGTCGCTGCACCAGGCCCAGCGGCTGCGTCAACCAACTCACCCGCAGTTCATTGATGGCAAAATGTTGCCCTAAACCGGCAAACAAATCGGTGTATCTGTTGGGCGTGATGTCCCCGAACGTTTTAAAATCGGCGTGAAAAAAACCGGCATCGCCGCCATCCAGTTTAAAACCGTCAACGCCATATTTTTCCTGCAAAAAAACAAGTTGGGCCAGGAACCACTGGTATGCAGCGGGATTGGAAAGATCGACCTGGGCCGTGGTGCCGTTCCACCATTTTATAAAAGCTGTGTTTTTCCCGCTTTTATCCTTCACCAGGAAATTATTTTCTTCAGCAACTTTGAAGTTCTTTGCTTCCTTGTGAATAAACGGCACAACCCACAGCGCCAGTTTAAAACCCAAGTTGTGAATTTCATCGACCATCTTTTTGGGTGATGGAAACTTGTGCGGATCAAAATCATAATCCCCATATTCGCTCTGCCATTTGTCATCGATATCCAGAACGGT
>JAADGR010000178.1 GCA_013152225.1 Calditrichota bacterium | reverse complement strand
CCTGAGTTTTTTTCATCTCGGCATTGGTCGATTCAATGCCCGCACGAATGTTGTTTCGTTCTTTGAAAGCCTTTGTATTTTGTTCGCGACGGCGCAGCGAAGATGCGAGTTAAGCACGTGAAAATATGAGAGCAGCATTTTTCTTTTGCAACACAACCGGGCAAATATCCGCTACTGTGGTGATTACTTAATGGGCGAACTAATTAATGCTTTTTTTCTGGCCATCATATGTCCAGTTAAATGGTTTTGCTCTTGTTTTGTTGTATGTATTGATATATTCAATTATTTGCTTCACCATTTGTTCTTTGGAATGCCACACAGCCCCCTTGAGAACATCTTTGCTCAAGATGTTGAACCAAATTTCTACCTGGTTCAGCCACGATGAATAGGTTGGTGTGAAATGAAGCGTTATCTTTCTTTTCTTGCTGAGCCAGTCTTTGACAATTTGACTTTTGTGAACCGAAAGATTGTCAACTATTATATGCAGCTTTTTGTTTGTATAGAGCCGATCCAGTTTTTTTAAGAATTTTAAAAATGTCTCGGCATTATTTTTGGCAATCGGTTGAGCCACAACATCTCCCTGGTGTACTGCCAAGGCAGCAATAAGAGACACTGTACCATGACGTTTGTATGTGCTTGTCAATCTTTTTGGATTGCCGATTCTCAAAGGTAACTCGGGCTGTGTTCGGTCAAGAACCTGAATTTGAGTTTTTTCATCCACGCAGAGAACCAAGGCATTTTCAGGCGGATTGATGTACAGACCGACAATATTAAGCATTTTTTGCTCAAATTCCGGGTCTGTACTTTTTCCACACCAATAATCAACTTTGTGCGGCCTGAGTTCGTTCTCTTTCAATATCTGGTGGACTTTAGACTGACTCATTCCAACTTCTTCAGCGATGCGCCGTTGAGACCAATTGGAGTAACCGCCTTGAGGTTTGCTGCATGCTTTCTGCACGACACGCACTCTGTCAGCCTCGGTATAGATTCTGGGTTTGCCGGATCGAGGCAGATCATTTAAACCATCAAGGCCACTTGTGAGAAAACGCTTTTTCCATTTCGCTATGGCGGCTCTACCAACATTTAAGATGGAACCGATTTCATCGTACGTTTTGTCTTCAGCGCAAAGTAAAATGATTTTTGCACGAAGAACATACCGATAATCAAGACGATGGGAGCGTGAACGAGTGAGAAGCTCTTGCTGATCGGTATCAGATAATTCAATTTTTTGTCCTATTCTTGCCATGCAAGAATATAATCATTAGTTTGTTAAATTGCAAATCAATACAATAGCCTCTCACCTTTAGCCGGTTTACAGACGAAACGCCAAGTATCCAATTAATTCCCGGATACTTGGCGTTTTCATTGTTATTTTACGTTTTCCGCAACTTCATCATTTCTTCATCTTAACACTCTATTTTTTTATACAAATCTACAGATATTCATTTCAGTTTTTCCCGGACGGATGGACAGCAGCGGTTCAAGGCAGCATGTTTGGGTCAACTCCTAATGCAATGAAGATATATTTAACCGGAAAGGAGTTTACCGTGTCACGCTTTATCTCAATTATATTGATGGTTCTTTCGTTGACAATGCTTTTGATTGTTTGCAGCAAAAACAAAGATATTCTGCAACCTGCTGCATTGCAAAAGTTTGCCGACATTAGTTTACAGAAGGCACAATCCCTGGCCCTGCAGCGGGTGAAAGGCAAGATAGCTGCGAGCCATCTTGAAATAGATAACGGTTTACTGGTTTATCGGTTCCAAATCCAGCGGCCTGAGGGGCAAATGCAAACAATCTGCATCGATGCAAAGAACGGCTCTTTTATTTCTGAAAAAAAGTTGAGCGCGGGGCAAAACTTTGAAAAGAAAAACAAAGAAAAGCCCGGCCTGCAGAAACATATGGACAGGATAAAAGAAATGTTCACAAAAGGAAATACAAATCCCATTGTCGGGACAATCTCTGTTACAAAGGACACCGATTTAGCTACTTTGGCAAAAGTGGGCGAGATCGAGGCTCAGGATGCAGCCGTTTCACTGGTTGAGGGAAAGGTGGAAAATGTCAGGCTGGAGAATGAAGATGGGTATTTAATTTATGTTGTGCAAGTTCGATATGAAGGCAATATTTATGATGTTCTTGTCGATGCAGGAGATAATAAAGTTTTGGAAGTCGACCTTAAAAACTGACTTGTTCTTCATAAATTCTTCATTCTAAATTTGTATTGTTTAAGAAATAAATTAAAGGAGGTGGTATCGTGAAAACATTATCAAAAACGTACATGGCAGTTTTTCTTGCCCTTTTGCTTTGTGCCTTTCAACCGGCATTTGCAAAATCTAACACCAAGTTAATTAAAAAGGTCGAAAAAACAATTGGTCTTTATTACCCGCAGGATTTTGATATCAGTGTTTCCAAAAACGGCATTGTAAAAATAAAAGGGGAGGTTCACACACTCTATGATCGTTACCGGGTTTACGATATTGTGTCAAAAGTTCCGGGAGTAAGAGAAATAGAAGACGATCTGAATATCACTGTCCCAATGTTACCGGACAAAGAGATCGAAGATAATATTATCGAGCAGTTCAAAATTGTCCGTTCAATTCTGGAGCCTGAAAAAATAACGGTTCACGTTGATAACGGCGTCGTTTTTCTGAACGGCGAGGTCAGTTTTCAGCGCGAAAAGATTGCTGCAGAGACCGCAGCATCATGGCAAAAAGGCGTTAAGGGTATTGTCAATAATTTAAAAGTGCTGCCCGCAAAAGTAGCGCTGAGCGATGAAAACTTGCACGCTGTTCTCCGGGATGTTTTAAAAGATCAATTCCCCCTGGAAAAAGGCGTCAGGATTACGGTTAAGAACGGTGTCGTTACGCTCACTGGAAAAGTACGAGTTTTATGGGTACAGCGAAAAGTCGAACAAGAGTTTTCCAGAATAATCGGCGTCAAAAATGTTGTGAATCACCTGACGGTTGAGCCGCCGGAAGATTGAATCGGCAGAAAAAATCAAACTCATAAAGCATTAACATATTTATCAAGGAGGACAGTAAAATGAAAAAGCGAAACTTTTCAAATCACGCATGGATGTATATCTTTGCAGGTGTTTTGATTGGACTTATTATCGCAGCAGGATTTCGCTGGACGCATAAAATCCAGGCGGAACCGACAGCGATGCTAACGAGCAACCCGGCTCCTGCTGCACAGGCCCCGGACTTGCAGGGCATATCAGTCGCCCAACAATTGAGCAATACATTCGCGGCTGTAGCGCAAGAAGTTAATCCGTCGGTTGTTACAATTTTCACAGAAACCGATGTAAAAGTACAACAACAATTTTCCGGTACTCCATTTGACCAGTTTTTTGGAAAAGATTTCTTTGGACAATTTTACCAAAATCCGCAACCTCGAGGAAATTTAAAACAGATGGGACTTGGCTCCGGGGTTATTGTTAGTTCCAATGGCATTATCCTGACCAACAACCATGTTGTCAAAGATGCCGATCATATCAAGGTCAAATTAATGGATGGACGAGAGTTCAAAGCAAAGGTTAAGGGTACGGATCCACCAACGGATTTAGCCGTAATCACGATCGATGCAAAAGGACTCACTCCGCTTCCGTTTGGCAATTCGGATAAAGCTCGTGTTGGAGACATGGTGCTGGCAATTGGTTCACCTTTAAATCCCCAATTGGAGCACACGGTGACATCCGGCATTATCAGCGCCAAAGGAAGAAGCGGCGTGGGACTCTCAAAATATGAGGACTATATTCAGACAGATGCCGCCATCAATCCCGGAAATTCCGGTGGAGCGCTGGTTAATCTAAGGGGTGAACTCGTTGGTATCAATTCTGCAATTGCAACGCAGACCGGCGGTTTTATAGGCATCGGATTTGCCGTTCCTGTTAATCTGGCTAAAAAAGTCATGGACGACATTATCGAAAAGGGTAAAGTCGTTCGCGGATGGCTGGGTGTTTATATTCAAAGTATTACGCCGGAGTTGGCCAAAGCAATGAAACTGAAAACCGCAAAAGGTGTCATCATCAGCAAGGTGCAAAAGGGTAGCCCTGCTGAAAAAGCAGGGTTGAAAGAAGAAGATGTCATTCTTCGCCTTAACGGAAAAGAAGTACACAATTCAACAGAATTGAGTACATGGATTTCAAGCATAGATCCGAAAACGACAATTACTCTGGAAGTATTAAGAGACGGCAAGGTGCAAACCGTGCCGGTCAAATTGGGTGAATTGAGCCCAAACGTTCAACAACTCGCCAGCGGAAAAGTGACCAATTCCAGGATTGGTCTCCAGGTTTCAAACATTACCAACACACTTGCAAAGAAATACTCGCTTCCATCAGGGCTCAGTGGCATAGTCGTCACAGGGGTTAAACCGAATACGATCGCTGCGGATGTTGGTTTGCAGGAAGGTGATGTGATCATGAAAGTGAACCGCCGCACAATTAACAATGTGGATGATTTTAACAAAATCATGGGAAAAGTTAAAGCCGGTGAAAACTTGATGTTTTACTTGCGTCGCGGAGAAGGCAATTTCTTTGTCGCCTTTACAGTGCCCGGGAAATAATTCATCCTGCCAGTAACCTTTTGAAGCTGTTGAGAAAACCCGGACGTCTCGCTTGGCGGGACTCCGGGTTTTTGAAACTGTACCGATTGCAAATGAATTGTAATACTCGGCGTTGATTGTTTTGCTCGTTTTTACTATCTTACATTTTTGGTCATTGTGACTGTGACGTGCGTCGAAAGTTTATGATAATGATTATTTCATTAGCTCAGCAATTTTGCCGCAAGCAAAAGAATGCGCCTAAATTTTTAAAACACTAACTTGCGAGTCGTACAATGAGAATTTTAATTGTAGAAGACGAAGAATCTCTGGCTCTGCGAATCAAGAATGTTCTTGAAAGTGAAGATTACCAGGTAAAAGCCGTATTCGATGGAGAAGCAGGGCTGGACGAGGCGCTGGCTGAAGAATACGATTTGATTGTCCTGGATATTTTACTGCCGAAAATGAACGGAATACAAGTTCTCAAGGAAATTCGCCATGCAGGGCTGACGGTCACTGTCCTTTTATTGACCGTTAAAAATCGTGTTGAAGACAAAGTTGCCGGCCTGGACGCCGGGGCGGATGATTATTTAACAAAGCCTTTTGCAATCCCGGAACTTTTGGCGCGAGTTCGTTCGCTTTTAAGGCGAAGCAGTGAAGTCAAAACATCCAGCCTTACCATTGGCGACCTTGAAATAAAAACCAGCACACATGAAGTGAGACAGCAGGGAGAACTTGTCAATCTGACAACCAAAGAATATGCCATTCTGGAATTCCTGTTGTACAATAAAAATCGTGTTGTTTCCCGGCTTTCGATAGCCGAGCATGTTTGGGGAGATAATTTTGATCTCTTTACTATGACCAATTTTGTCGATGTCCATATTAAAAATCTGCGCAAAAAAATTAATGACGACCATGAAAAGAGATTGATCAAAACCATCCGCGGTGTGGGTTACATGATCAAGGATGAAGAATGAAGATTCGTTTGCACCTCACGCTTTGGTATTTTGCCGTAACATTGCTGATTCTGCTCATTTTCAGCGCAGGAATTTATACGAGTATGCGGCACCTCTTATTTCGTGCCGTGGACAACGAATTGAGAATTGTTGTCGATTCCATCCAATCAAGCTATGATCCGGCCACAAAGAAATTTAAAATCATTGAAAAGGATATTGAAAAGATCGATCCGTTTACAGAGTATTATGTGATCATTTACAATGTAACGGGGGAACCGATTTACAAATCACCTCTCGGCCAAAGCATTTCACTTGATATTCCTCTCAGCAACAGGCATGTTCCATTTGAAGAAACTCTGAAAAGAATAGTGCACAAATCCAATAAATGGCTCCACCCAGGGGAAAAAGCAGAATTAGCTTTTCATGGCATAAGCCGCAAGATATATTATCAGAACCGACAAATCGGATGGGTAACGGTTGCACTTTCCATCGAAGGCACCAGGAAGTCGATGGCGCAATTAGTAAAAGTGATCCTCTCTTTAATTTTGATTGCGCTTGCAGTCATGGCCGCAAGCGGATATGTACTAACGCGCAAGGCCCTTTACCCTGTTGAGGTCATGACGCGCAAGGCGAATCAAATCAGCCACAGCAATTTAAATCAGAGGGTAGAGATCGTCCATGCAAATGATGAACTGGGAGAACTGGCCGCTACTTTGAACGATCTGTTGGATCGCCTGGAACAGGCCTTCGAGAGCCAGCAGGGGTTTTTGCAGGATGCCGCTCATGAACTCAAAACGCCGCTTTCCATTTTGCGTGCGCATTGGGAAAGCGAGTTGAACAATCCGGCGGTTTCGAATGAGATGAAAGAAAAAATGATCCACGATATTGAAACCATCACAAGACTGACACATCTTCTTAACAATCTTTTGCTTCTTTCGCAAACAGAAGATATCCGTGCAAACTTTTCATTCGAGTCCATCTCTCTCGTTGCGTTACTGCAGGATGTGTTTGAAGATGCGACGACCCTGGCTGAATTAAAGGAACAGAAAATCGAGTTGCAACATTTGTCTGATGTTATGGTGAACGGTGACCGGATGCGTCTGTATCAACTTTTCTTCAATGTTATTGAAAACGCAATAAAATATACGGCAAAAGGCGGCGAGATAATGATCAGCTTGTCATTGGAAACTGGAAATGCCATCGTAAAAATTCAGGATAACGGCCCGGGCATTTCGCCGCAGGATTTACCCCGCATTTTCGATCGTTTTTATCGGGTGAAAAAAAACCGGCGGCAGCGGGCTGGGTTTGGCAATATGCAAAATTATTGCGGAATCTCATGATGGCGAAATAAAAGCTGAAAGCACGGTCGGCATAGGTAGTGTGTTTCAAGTTACATTGCCCACAATGAACCAATCTGTTTAGCCCTTCCAGCCTTCAAAGCCATTACCATTTTTCCCCACCTGGACAAGGCTTTCACAGCATGGTTTGTTCTGCCTTCCCCGGTGTACGCCGTTCGCACCCCATTTTATAAAGTCCCCAACGAAATTCACCCAATCCGCAAAATCTTTGCCCCGTTTCTTTCTTTTAATTCCACCAGCGCTTTGTTGGCTTCTTCCAATGAATATTCCTGAAATTCGGGTTTGATGGGAATCTGTGCCGCCAGTTCCAGGAATTCACTCACGTCGTTTCGCGTTACATTGGCAACGCTTTTGATCTCTTTTTCCATCCACAAATGGGTCGAATAATCCAGTTTCAGGAGAGCTTTTTTATCAACTTTTTCTTTGCGAATCGCGTTGATGACCAGCCTGCCCCCGGGTTTGAGGTTCTTCATCGCTTCTACAATGGGTTTCCATACCGGCGTCGTATCAATGATGGAATCCAGTTTCTCAGGCGACTCGTCTTCCGTTCCGCCTGCCCAGACAGCACCGAGTTCCCGGGAAAAAACTTGCTCTTTTTCGCTGCGGGCAAAAACATATATTTTTGAATTGGGATATTTTTGCTTCACCATTTTCATGACAAGATGTCCCGATGCGCCAAAACCGGTCAGACCCAGGTTCTGTCCATCCTGAAGCCCGGTTAATTTTAGAGAGCGGTATCCGACCGCACCGGCGCACAAAAGCGGCGCCGCTTCCGAGTCGGAAAAAACATCCGGAATTTTATAGGCGAAATTTTCCGGGACAGACATATATTCCGCATAACCGCCGTTTGCATCGCGGCCGGTGGCTTTAAAATGCGGACAAAGATTTTCATTTCCGGCACGACAATATTGGCATTCGCCACATGCTGAAAAAATCCACGCAACGCCCACGCGGTCGCCGATTTTTAAGCTGCCGACCGCAGCATCAGCCTTTTCAACCCGACCGACAACCTGATGTCCGGGTACGACGGGAAATTTTGGCGGTGGTGTTCTGCCTTCGATTTCATCCAATTCCGTATGGCACACACCACAGGTCGAAACTTTGATCAGTATTTCCTTTTCGCCTAATTCCGGTACCGGCAGATCAACCGGTTCCAATGGATTTTTATTTTCACGCATATCAGTCAATTTATTTAAAACCATTGCTTTCATTTGTCAATCACCTCCCTGGTGTAAATTTGATTTGTTAACTGTATTAGAATCTTATCGAATAACCTGTTCCGATAATCAAGTCCGGCGCGACCCTGTTCAGACCGACGCCCGCATACAAATCAAGTTGTGAAAGAGGCGTCGGGGAAAAGGTCAGACCGGAATCAAACACAGGAGACCATGTTTCGTTCTGCAGCATTTCAGCGAATGTTTCAAAAAAGAATCCAAAATTCTCATTTAACGATATGTCGTAGCTGACCGAAGCTATTACCATCAATTGGCGATCAATACCATTAAAGATGGAATAAGCGCCGGTATTCATGCCGATACCTGCGTTTTCCGAAAAATCATACGAACCCGCGAGTTTGATTCCGTAATCACTTCCGCCGGTGGATACGGCATCATCGCCGACAGGAATTGTAGCCGCAAGAATAATCGCCAAAGGGATGTCGGCTTTTTTATCCGTTAATTGAATTTTCGATTCGACAACCAGATCGTTGAAATAAAGATCTCGCTCATCGCTGAGTTTCGTCCAGGTCCAGCCGGTAAAACCAATCCTTAACTCCAGAGAACGATGAAGGCCTATTCTAAAAAGTGAGTTGGGAAAGGTTGTGCTGACATAGTTGTTTTCGTTTACGTATTCCAGACCCGTTTCAATCTGAACTGATCTGGCCGGAACGGTAATAGCACTTTCAGTATAATCGGGACGATCGGTAATCAGTTCTTGTGCCACGAGAACATGAATGGTTAATGAAAATAATAGTACCAAAATGAGCGACATTTTTTTTGCCATAATAAATTCCTTTCCATTGAGTTTAAGGTAACCTAAACATAATTTTATTTTAATCCAACTGTTTTAGATATAAACGGGTTCGATCAAACCAATTTCAATTTGTTTTTTTTAATAAAAATTACTATATTTTCTCCCAGTAATTTTTATCTATTCGCCAGTACACACCTGTTGCTCTTTTAATCAGAGATTGAATACTCTAATCACGATCTTGCCGCAGTTTTAACCAAAGATTGTTTACTCGATTACCGGGAGTTCTCTATGGAAAATTATCGTGCCCTCACAGCTTACGAAATCGACATTCTCACAAAAAACGGTTGTTCCGCTGATAACTGGAAGAATTTAAAAGTCATTGATAATTTTGATCCATCGCGAGTAAGCTTTTCACAGTTTTCAGGTAAAATGTTTCTCGGTTCTTTCAGCGGATTTATGGAAATTGACGGCATCAAAAGACCGTGCGGCATTTATCATGCGCGTCTTCACAATTGTGCTATTGATGATGATGTTCTGATTGACCACATTGGTTCCGCGATCGTAAATTATCATATTGAAAAAAATGTGCTTATTGAAAACACCTTTCTACTCTCAGCCGAAAAAGGGGCACAGTTTGGCAACGGTGTCAAGGTCTCCATTCTCAATGAAGCAGGCGGCCGGGATGTGACTTTGTTCAATGATTTAAACGCCCAGATCGCTTATTTTCAGGCGTCATTCAGACACGATTCGGAATTCCAGCAAAAGCTCGATAGCCTTATCGGGAAAAACATCAAATCTCAGGTGCATTCCCACGGCATCGTTGAGAGTGGGGCGCGGATCAGACTGCGGCACTATAAAAAATGTCCTGATCGGCGTGGATGCGATTCTTGAGGGCGCTGTGAAACTGGAGAATGGAACAATTCTTAGCTGCCCGGAGCATCCGAGTTATGTGGGCGTGAGTGTTGTGGCTGAAAATTTTATCGTCTCCGAAGGAGCACACATTGACGCCGGTGTCACCATGGAAAATGTTTTTGTCGGGCAGGCAACGCAGCTTGGAAATCAATTCTCGGCCGAGAATGCTTTGTTTTTTGCCAACTGTGAAGGATTCAACTCTGAAGTCAATTCCATTTTCGCCGGCCCTTACTCAGTAACGCATCACAAATCAACGCTGCTCATTGCCAGCTTGTTTTCATTTTATAATGCCGGAAGCGGCAGCAATCAGAGCAACCACATGTACAAACTGGGGCCGGTGCACCAGGGCATTTTTGAACGGGGATGCAAAACCGGCTCTTTTTCCTACGTTTTGCTGGAAAGCCATGTCCCGGCTTTCAGCACAGTCATCGGCAAACATCTGACGAACATTGATGCGCCCCTGCTGCCTTTTTCCTATATCACCGAAGAAAAGGGCGACTCCAGGCTGATGCCGGCGATCAATTTGTTTTCCATCGGCACGGTGAGAGATGAGGCCAAGTGGCCGGCGCGTGACAGGAGAAAAGCGAATCAAAAAAGGGACTTTATCATCTTTGATGTTTTCTCGCCTTATTCGGTAGAAAAGATGCGGCAAGGAAAGGCCATGCTGTTGAAATTGTACGAAGAAACTCCGAGGGAGAAATCTTCCATCATTTACGGCGGCGTTCAAATCAGCAGGCTGCTTTTACGCAAAGGGGCGAAATATTACGGTTTTGCCATCGACCGCTACCTGATTGGCAAAATTATAAACAAAATCGAAAAAGCTATGGAGACGAAAGCTTCCTGGAAAACGATCAGTGAACAGCTTGTCTGCAATTCTGCGTCGGAAGACATAAATGAGTGGCTTGATCTTTCCGGTTTGTTGGCGTTGAAAGAAAGAATCGAAAAGCTCATGCAGGATGTAAAAGATGATAAAACACAGACTATCGAGGAATTCCTGGAGCAAATAAAAATAATTTATGAATCTTTTGCAAGTGACGAGTGGACTTATATCTACCGTGCTTTTGCGGAAGATTATGGATTTATGCCCGACAAAATGACGCCTGAAGATTTTATGATTTTGGTGAAAAGATGGGAAAAAGCGGCAAATTCGCTGAACGCTCTTATACTGGATGATGCTTCAAAGGAATTCGGGGATTTTTCCCACATCGGATTTGGGCTGGGCTTTGGGGAAAATGAAAGGCGAGCCGATTTTAAAGCCGTGCGCGGCGAGTTGCAAACAAATGCTGTTGTACAAAAGTTAAGGGCGGAAAAGGAAGAAATACAGCGGCGGGCCGAAGGCGTGATGCAAACGCTGGAAAGTATGGTCTGAGAGAAGCAGACGGAAGAAGGGTTCTGAATAATTTTGAATAAAAAAAACAAGACAAAGCACAAATAATTTTTACAAGGAGGTCTTATGAAACGAGAAGAAATAGCAGAGCGTGTGATTAAAGTGACGGCGCGGGAGCTAAAGAAAAGTCCCGAAGAGATCAAAGAGAGCGATCGCTTTTCTTATGAACTCGGAGCGGATTCTCTCAAATCCATCGAGTTGGTAGCGGCATTTGAAGAAGAATTTGATCTTGATCTCGATGAAGACGAAGCGCTGAAAATTCAAACAGTCGGCAGTGCCATTGATTTTTTTGCAGAGTTGCTGCCTGAATAATTTAAAAATGAGGTTCATTATGAAAGAATATCCCCTGAAAGATATACCGGAACCAAATCTACTGAAAGACATTTTCCCCTATTCATTACCGCCCCTGATTAAGTTTGAAGCGCCGATTAAAGAAATGATTGACGGCAAAGAAATTGTATTTGATCCCACGGAGGTTCTCAGCCGTGACATCCACATCACAGACACAACTTTTCGCGACGGGCAGCAGGCGCGTCCGCCTTATCAAAAAGAGCAGATGGTAAAAATTTACGAAATGCTTTCGCGTCTGGGCGGGCCGAATGGCGTGATTCGTCAAACCGAATTTTTTCTTTACACGCAAAATGACCGCGACACGCTGGATGCCTGCCGGAATCTGGGACTGAGATATCCTGAAATCACCGGCTGGATTCGCGCCAGCATCGCGGACTTTAGATTTGTCAAAGAGATGCAGCTCAAAGAAACGGGTATGCTCACATCCTGTTCCGATTATCACATTTTCCACAAACAAAAACAGACCCGGCAGCAGGCGATGGATCAATACATTGAAGTCGTGGAAGCCGCATTGGAAAACGGCATTCGTCCCCGCTGTCATCTTGAAGACGTGACGCGTGCAGATATGGATGGCTTTGTCATCCCGTTTGTGCAGCGCCTGGAGCGCCTGACGGAAAACCAGCCCGATCATCTGAAAGTGAAAATACGCCTGTGTGATACCATGGGTTTTGGCCTGAGTTACCCGAATGTTGCTCTGCCGCGTTCGATCCCGAAACTTATTTACAGAATGAAAGAAGATTGCGGCGTGTCATCCGACCGGCTGGAATGGCACGGACATAATGATTTCCACAAAGTCCATATCAACGGCTCCACAGCCTGGCTTTACGGTATTAATGCGCTGAATGCCACGCTGTTCGGATTCGGTGAGCGCACCGGAAACCCGCCCATGGAAAGCGCGGTCATTGAATACGTCTCTCTGAAAGGCGACCTCAACGGCGTCGATCTCTCTGTTATCACCGAACTGGCGCAGTACTATGAAAAAGAAATCGGTGCGAATGTCCCATCGAATTACCCGTTTGTCGGTAAGGATTTCAACACTACTCGGGCGGGAATTCATGCCGGCGGGCTTCGTCGTGATGAGGAAATTTATAACATTTTCGACACCACAGCGTTGCTCAACCGTCCACCCAAAGTCGCCATCACGGACAAATCCGGTACCGACGGCGTGGCCATGTGGGTGAACAATTTCCTCGGACTCACGGAAAAAGACCAGCTCACGGTGATGAAAGTCGCCAAAGTTCAACGCTGGGTCATGGATCAGTATGAAAAAGAAGGCCGCTTGACTTCGATTTCCGATAAAGAGATGGAAGAACAGGTAGCCAAATTTTTCCCCGATCTTTATGCAAAAGTGAAAAAGTAACTCTTCTTCAAAACATAGATTTGGGAAAGCTCGGATATTTTACGAGCTTTTCCAAATCTCATATCTTTTTTCTCCAGTACAAACCGGATTGCTTACTGTTTGATCTGTTCCATTTATTGCGGGTTAAAATGTAAGAAATACGTGTCATTGCGAGGAGTGAGGAACGAACGACGAAGCAATCTTATAACTGCCTGTAAAGCATGAGATTGCTTCACTCCACTCCGTTTCGCTCGCAATGACATGGCTAAAGAGTATTGTCTAACCCTCAATAACCATAAATGAGTTGCAACTTCATTAAAATATAATTATGTTTATTTTATCTTCTTTGAGGGACCTCTTTAAAACCCGGCATTCGTAAGGGAAATCTATTAACTTTCAAACGAAAGGATTTCACTATGGCAGACAAAAAAGGAATGAACCGAAGAGAGTTTTTAAGCGGCACGGCTGCGGCAACATCACTTGCGTTCACAATTGTCCCGGGGCATGTCCTCGGCGGGCAGGGACAGACTGCGCCCAGCGACAAGCTGAATGTTGCCGGCGTGGGCATCGGCGGCATGGGCAAGAACAATGTCCGTAATTGCGCCAAAGGAGGGGCAAACATTGTTGCGCTCTGCGATGTTGACTGGGATTATGCCGAAGACGTTTTTAACGAATTTCCCGATGCCGAAAAATACAAGGATTTTAGCGTCATGCTGGAAAAGCAAAAAGACATCGATGCAGTCATTGTGGCAACGCCTGACCATAACCATGCTGTTGTTGCCATGGCGGCCATGCAAATGGGAAAACACGTCTATGTTCAGAAACCGTTAACGCGAACCGTTTACGAGGCGCGCAAGCTGACAGAAGCCGGCCGGAAATATAAAGTTGCCACGCAAATGGGAAATCAGGGACATTCAAGTGATACCGTGCGCGTCCTTGCCGAATGGATTTGGGATGGCGCCATCGGCAACATCCGCGAAGTTCAAGCCTGGACAGACCGGCCGATTTGGCCGCAGGGCCTGTACCGGCCATCGGAAAAGCCCGATATTCCCGATACATTAGCGTGGGACCTGTGGCTGGGGCCTTCACCCAACCGTCCGTATCACCCGGCATATTTGCCTTGGGTATGGCGCGATTGGTGGGATTTTGGCACCGGCGCAATTGGTGACATGGCCTGCCACGTCCTGGACGTCGTCTTTTTTGCGCTGAAACTTGGCGCCCCGGACAGCATCGAGGCGAGGTCTCCGAGAATTTTTGTCACCAAGGATCTTGTGAAAGAATCCATGCAGGAAAGTGCCCCGATGGCATCTGTCATTCACTCCCATTTCCCGGCACGGGGAGATATGCCGGCAGTGAAATTGTCATGGTACGATGGCGGCATGAAACCGCCGACTCCTCCTGAATTGGAAAAAGAGCGGAACTTGCCGGATAATGGTATTATTTTCATAGGCGACAAGGGAACAATTTTGAGCGGAACCTATGGCGAAGGTGCCCGCATCATTCCGGAAACTAAAATGAAAAAGTACAAATTACCGCCCAAGACGCTGCCGCGAATCAAGGTTTCGCACGAGGAAAACTGGATGCAAGCCTGCAAGAGCGGCGAAAAGCCCTCTTCTCATTTCGATTATTCAGGGCCAATGACCGAAGCTGTTCTTCTGGGAAACGTTGCCTTGCGCATGGGGAAAAAAATAGAATGGGATGCCGAAAAAATGCAGGTAACAAATCTGCCTGAGGCGAATGCGCTTATCAATCCTCCCTATCGCGCAGGATGGGCTTTGTAAAATAAGGAAAATTTTCCATAATGCCATATTGAATGACACTGCAGGATGTCGTATGTCTTACAAATGCGGACATCGGTATCACGATTTCCACCGTTAAGTGATATCAAGGAAAATGAAATGAGGAGGTATTATCGAAAAAAAAGCTTGACTCTCCCCCAGGGGCAGGCCTTATATTTATATTGTCGGCCGACAAAACAAAAGTGAGGAAATCATGAATTTCAGTATCGGCGAGTTTTCGAAAATGACAACCTTGTCCATTAAATCGCTGCGGCTTTACCATGAAAAGGGAATCCTCATTCCCGCCAAGGTAGACAAGTTTACCGGCTACCGCTATTACGACGAAGCGAATTATGAAACCGCAAAATCGATCAGGATTCTCAAAGAGTATGATTTTACATTGGCTGAGATTAAAGAAATGCTGGAAGAATGCCAGGATGAATCAGCGATACTCGAATATCTTGTAGTCAAATTAAGCGACGTAGGCCGGAAAATTCAGCGATACAAAGAGATTTCCCAGCAAATTGAATTAACCATTCAACATGAAAGGGAGAGAGCAATGCAAATCAATAAAGAATTTCAGATTGAAGAAAAAGAGGTTGACACGTTGTTGATCGCCGGGTACCGCATGAAGGGCAAATATCCGGACATTGGCGAAGGATTCAAAATTCTCGGCAAAGCCATCGGCAGGCATATCAACGGTAAAGCAATGGCACTTTTTTATGATAGTGAATTTAAAGAGACCGATGCCGATTTTGAGCCGTGTTTCCCTGTGAGAAAAGGTAAAAGTTCGGATCGCATTTCCGTGCGTGAATTAAAGGGTGGAAAATGCGTTTCACTTATTCACAAAGGCCCTTATGAAACGCTGGGTGAGTCGTATAAAAAAATCTTTGCTTATTTAAATGATAAAGGATATGAAACGCTGCTGCCCTCGCGGGAAATCTATCTCAAGGGGCCGGGAATGATCTTTAAGGGAAATGCGAATAATTATTTGACGGAAATCATTATGCCTGTCAGAGACACAAAGGGAGCAGCTGATGGCAAAAATTGATTATAAAAAGGAACTCCGACACTTGTACAGACCATCTGGGAAAAAGGTGGAAATTGTTCAGGTGCCTGAAATGAACTTTTTGATGATTGACGGAAAAGGCGATCCAAACACGTCGGTGGATTTTCAAAATGCGGTCGAAGCTTTATTCAGCGTTTCCTACACATTGAAATTCATGATCAAAAAAAGTGAGACAGGAATTGACTATGCTGTTCTGCCTTTGGAAGGGCTATGGTGGACCGACGATATGTCTCAATTCAGCATGGAAAACAAGGATATGTGGAAGTGGACGCTCTTAATCATGCAACCTGAATTTTTAACAGCCGTAATCGTCGGCAAAGCGCTGAAATTGGTTAGAGAGAAAAAGGCATTAGCTGCGTTGCAGCACGTCCGTTTTGAAAAATTTTCAGAAGGAACAGCCGCGCAAATCATGCACATCGGCCCCTTTTCCGAAGAAGGACCAACGATCGAAAAATTGCACAACTTTATCAAAGACCGGGGGAACCAACTCTTCGGCAAGCATCATGAAATTTACTTAAGCGACATCAGAAAAGCAGCACCCAAAAACTGGAAAACGATTATCCGGCAGCCCTTTAGATAACTCGCGCTACTATCAAAATGATTATGCGCCGGATTGAGACGTATACAAATATCGCTTTACTTTATTTGTCGGCGTTTTTTCAAACGGATCGGGGTGGTCGGTGATTTTGCTGATGCGTGAAAATTGCGGCAAACGTTCGTTGACTTGTTTTCTTATCTGCTCCAAAAGCTCTGCGATGAACTCTTTGGTTTGTGCTCCATCAATTCCCTTGCCTTCCAGTTCCTGATCCAGAACATCCGAATCCATGTATGCTTTGGCTACGAGTTTTCCTTCACTCTGGTAAACGATGACTTCCTGGACATAAGGACTTTGCGAAATTTCCTGTTCAATAATTTCCGGATAAATATTTTCCCCGGAAGGCCCGAGGATAACGTTTTTCGAGCGTCCTTTAATAAAAAGAAAGCCCTCCGAATCGAGGTAACCGAGATCACCCGTCTTTAACCAGCCATCAGTTAGCAGAACTTCTTTTGTTGCGTCTTCATTGTTATAATAACCGGCCATGACACTGTCACCGCGGATAAGGATTTCACCTTCGCCTGTCTGTTCATTGGTAACATGAATTTTTATCTCTATGCCGGGAATGGCCTGGCCGCAGGAGCCGGTTTTTGCCTTTCCTAATGGATTAATCGTTATAATAGGTGAAGTTTCCGTCATCCCATAGCCGGTGGAATATTGGATTCCCGCTTCCTGCAGGAAACGCTCGACGTCCTCATTCAAAGGTGCACCGCCGAACATAAAGAAACGCAATTTTCCGCCCAGCGATTTTTTGAGTTTACGTCCGGCAAGCTTGTGCAGGTTTTTTCTGAAAAATGATTTGCTGTAAAGAGTTGCAATAAGCTTGTTGCCCTGCATTGTCGGTAAAACTTTTTTTCTGTAAATTTTATCTATGACCAGGGGGACGGCAAGAACCGCAGTAGGACGAACGGTTTCCATAGCAGAGAGAAGCTTCTGCGGCGTGGGTAAACCGCGCATGTAAAAAATGGTTACCCCTACGCAGAGCGGACAAAGCATCCCGCCGGTGCACTCGAATGTGTGCGCCAGGGGCAGGATGGAGAGAAACCGATCCCGATGGTCGATGGGAAACTTTTCGATACTGTTAACGACATTTGAGGCGATATTTTTATGTGTCAGCATAACCCCTTTGGAATGCCCGGTTGTCCCTGAGGTATAGATGATTGCCGCCAGGTCATCGGGCTCCGGTTCAGGAAATTGATTCAGGATTTCTTCCGCAGAGGGTTCTGTGCCTTTTTTGCGGATGAGAGACTGGATGGTTTTTTCCAAAGCTTTCAGGTTATCTTTTTTCAAATTTTGTGTGGAAAAATTCTCCAGCGAATAGATTGTATGCAGCGCAGACTTTGCCAATTCTTCAATTTTGGCTCTCTGATTTTGTGAGACAAAGATCACAACTGCGCCGGAATTACGAATAATGTGCCGTGTGTCCGAATCCGTAAAACCGGGCAAAATCGGTACAGCTACTGCACCGAGATAGACAACAGCGAGATAAGCAACAACCCAGTTCGGACTGTTCTCGCCCAGGATTGCAACTTTGTCACCTTTTTTTACTCCGCGATCCAGCAAACTGGTCGCCAACTTTTGCACATCGTTGCGAATTTCGGAATAACTCCTGGGAAGGTCGCCAACATAGCCGAGAGCGGGAAGGCTTTCATAAAGTGAAAAACTTCGCTCCATCAAAGCTCGAATTGTCAACTGCTCAATCTCTACGATCATGCTACCTCCGTTTTTTAGGTTCATTCTCTTTTCATCATAATAATACGAATATTTTTGCAATTCGCAATGAGAAAATGATCATGGCATCGGCAACTATCTGCAAAAATCGGGACAGACCAAATATGGTACGATTGTCAATGTGTTCCGTTTCCAAGATCTTACGGTGGTCGGCAACTGGAACAAAGTCGGCGGACAATGTCCTGTTTTTGGCGCCGGCGCCGGATTGGGAACGGTGCTACGGCCTGCCTATCCGCGCAGTCGGGCGCTTCGAAGCGTGTCCTTACGATGCGCGCTATTTCAATGAAGATACCGGCACGACAGATAAATACACCGGCTGTGTGCACCGCGTCTACCGGGGAGAAGAACCGGGTACGCATCCGGCGGTTTATTATATTTACAGAGGAGAGAGCAGATTTTCAGACCAACGACATGGACGACCCTTAAAACGGAAGAAGTGAGAAAATGGAAGCTGATTATTGGCGGCGTCGGGTTTCCCGTTTCAATCGGTGTGGTGTTTTTGGGAATTCTTTTGCCGTTGAGCATAAAAGTTGTCGGGTTGTGGCATATTGTGGTAAAAAAGCATCTCCTCTGCCGTCGAATTAATCTGGGGATATTCAGCAGTGCCGCTATAATTATCATTTATAACGGAAAATATCAACCCGCCTGAAATTCCTTGGATATTTCATGGTGGGTTTCTATTTTACACCTCCGGGGGTCAAAGCGAGGAAATCGCGTTTAGCCCCGACATCCGGCGCCCTTTGAGCAGCCGAAGTCTTTTTTCCTCTCCGTCCCAAGCTCCTGCTTGGGACGGAAGTCACTTGAGAAGCTTTGCTTCTTCAGGACAAAGCATTGTTCTGGGCGTCGAAACGTGGAAAAGACTTTTGAAGACATATCATCATCTTGCGAAGAATCTCGTCAGTTTTGAAAACATGCTTGCTGCTGCCCATGTTGCAGCGCGCGGCAAGCACGATAAAGCGAATGTGCAAAAATTTATGTATCATCTCGAAGAAAACCTCGTGCTGTTGAAAGAGGAAATGGCGGCAGGAACTTACAAGCCCAGGGGTTATATTTCATTTTACATCCACGATCCCAAGCGGCGACAAATAGGTGCGGCGGCATTTCGGGATCGCGTTGTACATCATGCTCTGTGCAATATCATCGAACCGATCTTTGACAAGACGTTTATTTTTGATACATACGCCAACAGAACGGGCAAGGGCAGCCACGCGGCCATTAGACGAGCGCAATTATTTATACGACAAAATCGCTATGTGCTCAAATGTGACATTAAAAAATATTTTGCGACTATTGACCACGAAATCCTCAAGCAGCACATCCGTTGGCGTATTGCCGACGTGGACGCGCTTTGGCTGGTTGATCTGATCATCGACAACAGTAACGAACAGGAATT
>JAADGR010000021.1 GCA_013152225.1 Calditrichota bacterium | reverse complement strand
GTGGACAAGGGACCATTATAAATGTTGTTGGTGAGCAGACTAAATGCACCGGCTGCAAGAATAGTGAATCTTCCTCCATCAAAAGCAATTTTCAGATCAGGTCCGAAAACGACATTATCTTTTGGCATGGCGCCGTATTTGATTGACGTTGTATCATCTTTAATTTTTACCAGTGTGAGTCCCAATTGAAAATGTTTGCCGCTGCCGATGCTCGGTCGGATTCCAACGAGATTTTGCGCAAAAGTGCCGAATCGATTGATTTGAATTGACGGGTTTCCGCTCGCATCTGTAACAGTTGTTGCCGAACCTTCTACGCCGCGATATGTCGTTCCGTACACGGCGTCGATATTAAAAAATCCGAGATGAATATAACCCGACATGCCGCGTACACGTTTTCCCCAGAGAATGAGGTCGTTAAACCTTGGATGAGTGTCGCCTCCGGATATGCCCAGCCATTTTGTGCGCAGATTAAATTGAAAACGGTTTCGCGGTTGAAAATGTTTATCTTCCAAAGACGTGAAAAACACCCTGCCGTTGTAGCGAATAACCCCATATTGGCCGCTGAAATCCCCGCCCGTCATGGCAAAAGATTCATTCCTTCTGTTAATGACCTCTTGTCTCAAATCGGAAAAAACGTGGGCCTGGAAATTGGATGTTACCGACTTTTTGGCTTTCTTGCCGGTAACAGTAAAATGAACAATAACAGGTTCAAGAGGCTTGCCCGCCAGATCTTTGGCGATGAGCTTGAATGAATGCTTGCCGGGCCGTATTCTTTTGGGTTGATAAGAAACCATGAATGTAGAAATTTCCTGCCCCCGCATTACTTTTTGACCGTCGAGGAATATTTGCACCGAGTTCGAATCGGCCAAAAGTCCGTTCCCCGAAAGCGATACAGCGAAAAGAACATCCTGAGATTCCAATGTCTCATTAGGTTCCGGGGAGAGAAGAATCAAAGGTGATTTTGTTTCGCTTTTTCCTGCTGCCGGAGCTTGTTCGCTTCCCAAAGGTTTGAACACATCGAGTTTGGGTTGATTGTTTTCTTTTGCGGCGGTCTGTTTGCGCGGGAAAATCGTCACTTCTTCCGGCTCTTTGTACGGGTTACTTGCCGGATAAGTGATGATGTTCTGGTCACTAGTCAGGGCCGAGATAAAGTATTGCAGACGTTCTCCCTGAATGTCGTTGCCGGGAATGGCGCCGGACCATGAATTAATCTCCGGCCTCATGTCTACGTAACGGTAAGTATCTTCACCGGGCGTTTTGTAATAGATGCGTACAAAAATGGCCCGGGATTGCGTTCCTTCCAGTTTGGCTTCAAGGCGGAGCGCTTCACCCTCCTGCACGGAGTTGATTGGAAAATGCACCAATCGTGCCTGAGCAAAACAAAAGGAGATATTGATGCCGAACAAGACAATTGTAACCAAAATGAACGCTAGCCTCTTTAGATGAGGAGAAGACACTGTTTTCATAAAAACCTCGCGACAATTATTCCTTATAACGGATTTTCAAGTTCTTTTTTACGCCGTCTTTATTCTCAAATTCAATTTGCATTTCATTTTCGTCTGAACCTTCTTTTGCCCAGTCGTCAACCTTGACCGTTTTTTTCAACTGCGGTTTGATTCCTTTTTTCAAAGTACCGGTTTGACCTTTCCCCACCATCACTTTCCCCAGATCGTTGAAGAGTTCTACAAGCCCTCTGATGCCGATAACCGTCATTTGCCCCGCAGCATCGCGAAAGAGGTAAAATTCAGTTCCTTTTACTGCGGCCACACCTGAAGGTGTCTCAACACGAAATCCGCCTCCTTTTGGGTTGATTCTCGCCCATAGCTGGCCAATGTTCATAAAGATTCTTTTGCGAATTCCCTTTTTTGTTCTTTCACCTTTAATGGAAACCTCTGACTCGGAATGAATTTTCATCATACTTTTGTCGTCTGTAAAAACGATCGCGACAAGAGATTCTTCGCCGGTTCGAACTTTATCTCCTCCTTGCAGCCGTTTCCCTTTTCTCAGCAAAGCCCAACTCCGCTTGGGCGATTTCAATCTGGCGTTTCCCTTAACTTTTAAAACCAGGGCCACATCCCTTGAAGCCAGTGCCGGATTCAACGGAAGCGAAAGCATGATAAAACTTGTCAGGCAAAAAAGCCATATTATTTTTATTTTCATAATAAAACCCTCTTTCAAATATGTCGACACCCGGAACAATCGGATTTTCGAAGAATTGAAAATTATTTGTGTAACCAAAAAAATCTAGTCGATCTCGCTGCCGGTAATTTTGAGCTCGCCGGAATGAAGCTTTGCCAGCAGAGCGCGCAGGTCGGAAATCGAAATTTTTACTCCATTAACAGTGATATAACCGGTAGGATCAAAACCGTCCAGCTCCCCGCCTGTTTCAAAAAGCTTGTTGAAATCATCTCCCAGCAAAGTAGAAAGGATATCATGAATTTGTTGCTGTTCCGGGGTCAGCAAAGTTCCTTCTATTGGTTGAATTTTGAAACCCCATATCTCGCTTGGAAAATAGAGTGTTTCCGAAGGTGTTTTGACAATTCCTTTGAGCTGCCAGTAATAGGTTTTTCCCCGCTCCAGGGGAAAATCCGCTGAAACAGGATATTGATATGTTGTTGTCGGAATAACAATGGCTCCATCGATAGGAGCGGAGGTTCCGCTGCCGATTTGCAATATCTTTTTGAAAATAATGCGTCCCTGCAAAACCTGTTCGGGGTCCACATTTTCGGGAACATCGGCAAGTTTTTCTGCAATCGTCAGTTCAAAACGGTCGATATTTGATTCCCAGGTAAAAAGAGGCAGCGTACTGAAAATTTGTGAAATTTCGCCCCGGTCTACATTCGCGCCGGGCGCGATGAGATCGAGTGTTTTTGTATTGCTCACGTCGATTTCGAGAAAGCTCTCACTTTTGAGGCCGCTGTTTTGTTCCAGATCGAAATCAAAATAATAAATATCCGAAGGCAGGGCCCCCGCAGTCAGGATTCGATCCGTTAAATCTTTTCCTGCATCTTCAATGTTATAATTTTCCAGGGAAAACTTTTGTGCCTGTGAAAATAAATTCGAGTTTGTGATCTGAATTGTTTCCAAAGGCGCGAGATCAAACGGAGTTGTACGTCCGCTTGCCAGTTCACCGTAGTTCTGGCTGCGAATCCGCATTATCAGAACGCAGTTTTGAGTGAGATTTGAAGTGTTTGTAATAGTCAATGTGAAAAAATCACCCGAGCTTGTTCCATGTCCGGTGAAATTAAAATCGCTCAACATAAATATTTTTATGTCGGGATTTAATAGCTTAGCATCGATTGTCACGGATTGCGCGAATGATTGACGCTGAAAAAAAACGAGTGCTGCCAATGCAATGATTAATAAAAAGTGCTTTTTACTCATGAGACCCTCCTCAATAGAATATTTAGCCGTTAATTATCAAAAACGGTGCCAGTGATTTGGCTTTTAATACGATTGATTATTAAGAAGATAAGTTGACTTTAATTGAAGATCTTTCGCTGTTGTTATGTTCTTTTTTGGGAAACTGTATCATGACATAACATTGATGTTTTATGTATTTTATTGGTTTTGTTTTGATTTTTTTTGAACACGAACAGCATAGTATACGCAGGGAAAGAGGAACAGGAGGTGACAATGATCACAGGTGCATTTTTTAAAGCGGCAGATCATCAGGATGATCGAGCCGGTTAAAAATAATACCAGATCGTTTTATAATTCTCAGCGTTCTCCCCGCGTCTTTCTAATTCTTTTAAATAATCATATATTGAAACGTCGGTATCAATATAAGTATCGGCCAATGAAAGGTTTTTTTCCCAGGGATGAAACTCATACACGCGCCTCCCATTTGGAAGAATGGTCAGCAAACTGTGGTTCTGGCCGGCGCGAATGTAATTTTTCCCCAGGCCCGGAACATTGTAGACCGCTTCATCAGTTCGCACCAAGCCGGGAAGGAGACGCGCTTCTTCCTCGATTTCCTGCTGCAAACGTGCCAGAGGTACGCGATAATTGCGTGTTTCCTCTTTACCTTTCGTGTTGAAAGAATAGTAAGGATCAACACCGATAAGGCGCAGGTGCCGCCTCAGCGCCACCAGTTCAAACCGACGGCTGTTTTCAACGGTAAAGACAGCCTGGTTGTAAGCGGACATGCCTTTTAAACGGATTTTTTGCACAGCCTGCATCGATTCCGGTGTGATTTCATAAGGATGCTCGAAATGTGTCACAAGAATGATTTCTCTTTTGCCGGGAACGTGATATTTTGCAATGATGTTCACAAGAGAATCCGTGTAGCGTTGCGGCAGAACGACCGGAGTGCGAGAACCGATACGGATTCTTTCTATATGCTCTAATTTTGCAAGTTCGGAAAGAACAAAGTCGATGCGTTCGTCTCGCATGACCAGGGGGTCGCCGCCGGTTACGAGCACTTCGTTAATCGCGGGATGTTCTCGCAGCCAGTCTATGGCTTGCATGATCTTACTCTTTGTGGCCAGGGCGCGTTTTGCATAAACATCGTCAATTTCCCAGTTTCGCTGGCAATAAACGCAAATCTGGCTGCATGTATTGTAAGGTTTAAGGATAGCGATCATCGGATAGCGTCGGGTGATCAAATCGATGGGAGAAGTATCATGTTCCAACATAAAGTCGAAACTGCTTTCGCGATCATCCCGGTGGGCCAGCATGGCATCTACATAGTTGAGCGGAGGGATAACCTGGGCGCGCACGGCATGATCGCGTCGGCGATCGGGAGTGCGATCCATAAGAGAAACGTAATAGGGTGTAATTCCAAAAGGTAATTTACCGCCGCGTGCTTTTTTTATTGCGGTCTTTTCTTCATCTGTCAATGTGATGAGCTTTTCAAGCTCATCGGCATTTCGGATAATGTGCCTGATTTGCCAGAGATAATTGTTCCAGTCTTTTTCAGACGCCCCGTATTGGGCAAGTATAAATTTGCGATTCTCCGCTCTTTGTTCAATAATATCCTCGTCCATGCCGGAAGGATATTTTAAAATATAATCTTTATTTCTAAGCCCCAGTTCATCAAGTTTAACTGAGCGGACTTGCGCTGCCTGCCGACCATGCAGATTTGCAAACTCGGGTATTTTTTCATCATCGTAAATTCCGCTTTTGCCGTGTATCCCCAACAAGAGATGGATCATTTCTTCAAAAAAACCGTCATCCAGATCTTCGGGCAGGTCATTATCATATTCATTGGCGAGAAGCCAGAGAAGCTTAACGATACTGAATTTGGATAAACGTTCACTACGAACTGAAATGATTCTTTTTAAAGCTTGCAGGCATTTATTTTGTAATACCCATTCGAGAGGTTGGACCTTTTGAGAGTTTTTGTTCAGCATTTGTGATATTTCATCCACGTAAACTCTTAAAAGATTCCTTGCCATTCTTGGATTCTGAGCTTCTTGCAGAAGTGCTTTTATCGTTGGATTTAATGTAAACAAGCGGGAAATATATCTTTTGTCAAACAACTGCTTCCTCCAAATTATAGTCATGAATATTTTCTACATTGTCGGCTCCTGAAAAACGTGTTCATAAATTCGTGCTTAGCCCTATAGGATAAGGAAAAAAAAATAGAAATGCAACCAATTATCTCAAATTTATGATTCGCGAAATTTGTGCAACTAGTTAAAAAAGAAATTTCTTGATTATAAACTGTCAGAGATGTATAATAGTTTTCATCTCTATTGACTTGCTTTGTCCAATCCACATTAATCCTAAAATTAAACATGAGGTGATCTAATATGGAAAAACAGGAAAATGATGTAACTCGCAGAACCTTTATGAAAGGAACTGCAGGGGTGGCCGCAGTTGCTGTTGCAGCACCGATGATTATTCCCAAAAGATCATTCGGCGCAAACGACAAGATCAGAATTGCTGTGTTGGGTGTCCATGGTCGCGGAAAAAGTCATATCAAGGGATTTCAGGCACTGGATGGCGTAGAAGTGGTTACACTGTGTGATCCCGATTTGAATGTTGCAAATGAACGAGCCAGGCAATTCAAAGAAACCTACGATAGTAAGGTCAAAGTTGAACAGGACATGCGCCGGGTTTTTGATGATAAAGATATTGATGCCGTGAGTATTGCTACACCGAATCATTGGCACGCATTGGCAACAATCTGGGCCTGCCAGGCAGGAAAAGATGTTTATGTTGAAAAACCGGGCTCGCATAATATTTCCGAAGGCCGCAAGATGGTGGAAGCTGCAGCCAGATATGATCGCATTGTTCAGCACGGCGTACAGTTGCGAAGCTCCAAGGCGATCAAAGAAGCCGTACAACATTTGCGCGACGGGCTGATTGGCCGCGTGTACATGGCTCGTGGTCTCGTCTTTCGCTGGAGAGCAGACATTGGCAAAAAGGGATTCGAACCCGTTCCAAAGGGTTTGGACTACAACCTTTGGCTGGGCCCCGCTCAGTATCGTCCTTTCTCGCGCGACTGGGTACATTACAACTGGCACTGGCACTGGGATTTTGGTAACGGCGATGTTGGAAACCAGGGAATCCATGAAACGGATTTGTGTATGTGGGGTCTCGATGTCGGTTTCCCAAAAAAAGTAACAGCAATGGGCGGCAAATTTCTCTGGGATGATTCGAAGGAGACGCCGGAAGTGCTGTCATCAACGTACCTTTACCCTGATGAAGACAAGATTATCGAGTTTGAAGTTCGTCCCTGGTGTACAAACCTTGAAGATGGCGCCGGCGTCGGAAACATTTTTTATGGAAAAGACGGCTATATGGTCATCAAAGGTTACGAGACGTATGAAACTTATCTGGGCAGAAAACGTGAACCCGGGCCAAAAGGAAAAGAAGGGGGAAATCATTTTGCCAACTTTATCGAAGCAGTTCGGAAGCATGACAAATCTATTCTTGATGGGCCCGTAGAAACAGCGCATCTGGCGTCGGGGTTGGCGCACCTGGGTAACATTTCATACCGGCTTGGGCGTGAGTTGGAGTTTGATCCTGAGAGCGAGCGGTTCCCACACGATGAGGAAGCAAACAAACTCCTCACCAGAAATTATCGTGCTCCGTTTGCTGTGCCGGAAAATATCTAGGCGAATTCTTTTCAACGAACTCTTTTTAATTTAAAAGCCTGGGATGATAAAATGTCAAGCCAGGCTTTTTTTTCTGAAAAAAAATCAATTTGCAAACGTAAATTTCTGCAAATTGGAGAGTTGGCTTGTAATTAATTAATGATAATGTTCTGGAAAAAGCATTATTTGCTTGACATTTTTTAAAAGTTTTTGTTAATTCAATCAATGTAATTAGTTAGGCTGGGTGCTTTGAGGTAAAAGGAACGGATCACATTATGAATATTCTTATAGCACATTCAAATCCTTCTTCCCTGGAAGCGACTCGCGAGATTTTGCAGTCCATGCGTGCTGATTATAATACTGAAGGTGCAGCAACCTTAAGCGAACTCGAGGAGAAAATATCACAAAAAGAATTCGATGTTTTGCTCGTCGACCATGATTTGGAGAAAGGAAACAATAATTATCTTTTCGCGGAGTTGAAAAAATACACAACAAAATGTGCTGTTGTTTTGACAATTCCTGAAAATGAGGAGGAGCTTGCCAAGCGAGCCCGAGACGTTGGAATTTACAACACGGTAAATAAGACAAAAGGATACCTGACGAAATTGTCAGATACCCTGGATCGTGCTTTTGATTATAAAAAAAATAAAAGATTCCAGGCGGAGGCGAGTACGGTAGCTAATAACAAAAATGGAGAGGCTGAAAAGGTGGAGAGTGAGCGGAGCGGAGGTGTTGGTTACTTCATTTGTGACCGTAGAGGGAGATTCTTGTCAGCCAACAAGATTGTACAGAATCTCTCAAAATATTCAGAAGAGGAACTGCTGGAACTTCTTCTTACCGATTTAATATCGGACGAGGATAAAGAAGGCTTTTTTCGCAGGATTTTGGAAGACTCTCAGCAAAGCGCAAACATAACGTTTACAACCAGTTTGATCGACAAAGTCGGAGAACACCATCCTGTGGAAATGAGGCTTCGGACATTAAGGGATGAAAACGGCCGCGGGCAGATCATAGGTTTTCGCGGCAATGTCATTCAAGTTCCGGAGGCAATGGAAGTCGAGTCGCACAAGGCACACATTGATCAACATAATATGATCAATGAACTCATTGATGTTATTCGGCTGAGTTATTCGGAACCTTTGCCTGTTCTCATGAACAGAACTGCCGAGATTATTTGCCAGATATTTGGTTTTAAGAGATCGACAATTGCCCTGCTCGATCGGCGGCGGCACGTTTTTGTAAAACAGGCGATGGTAGGGTTCTCCGATAGCAAAGATGGCTCGATCGAGAAGCGAGCGGTCGAAGTCCCGCAGGATGTTATCGATCGGGTGTTTTCAGATCGCTTTAATGTCAAAGTGATTTATCATTCACAAGACCAACGAGGTACCAGGGGATATCTTAGCCCCGGCATTCTTGAGAGACGTACGCAAAAGCGCCGTCCCGAAAGTCAGTGGCACAAACGCGATCTCATCCTCATCAATTTAACCGATTACAATGATAACACATTCGGCTATATTTCTCTGGATGAGCCGGAAGAAGGCTTGGCACCCACAAGGTCTACTTTTTACAACCTTGAGATTTTCGGCAAGTTTGTTGCGATGGCGGTTGAAAATTATTATCGCATATCGATGATGGAGCGGCGCAATCGTCGGTTAAAACAAATTCTCGTCACCAGCAATATTTTTAAACTTTATCTCAGCCTTAGTGAACTTTTAAAGGAAGTTGTCTGGTCGGTAAAATTTTCCCTTTCTTTCAATCTTGTTTCGCTGGTGCTCATCAGCAAAAAGTCCGGTCTGTTGGAAACAAAATCCGTTGCTTGTGATGACAAGATCAAGCTGCTTCAGGTGAAAGAATTAACTTTTGATCTCAAAGAATTTGGTGAATTATTAAAAGATGAGTATCGCCGCGGCAAGTCCTATTTCATTCAAAAGGAAGAGCCGATTTTGCGCCATCTGAAACGAATTTATTACGGCGTTGAAACGAACGGGCGCTACGAGAATGGCTGGCCGCACTGGGCTATGATTCTTGTTCCCATCAAGTCGCGAGAAGGGAAAATTATTGGTTTCCTGATGGTAGACGATCCGGATGATATGCGCATGCCGAATTCTGAGACAACGCACATTCTGGAAATTATGGCAAATCAAATCGCCATAGCGATTGACAACCGTGTGTTATATGTTCAGGCTAAAGAGCATCCGCCCGTTGTTGAGGAACCGGTAAATAACCATGTACCGTTGGATATGAACTCGCAACAAGAGTTTTATGATGAAGAAGAGGATGGTGACATTACGAAAGGCGGACTAAAAAAACTCGTTGAACGATTTTTAAGATAAATTGGAACACAGCGGCCTCTGATGAATTTAAGGATAAAGGGGCAAAAAGACAGAGAGGCAGCCGGAGAATAATTTGACCGTGATCCCGAGAAATAAAAGTTTTATAGGGGTCACGGTTTTTTTGTTTTAAAGGAAAGGATTTACAAGTGGAGCGTCGGGAGTTTATCCAAAAGTCGGGCGTTATAACAGGCGGACTTGCGCTGGGATTAAGTGGACAATGTGAGAGTCGGTCTGATCTCAAAAATCCATCTGTTGTGTATGGTGGGGAAAAATCCCGGGTTTGTATTTCACATCGCACTGATCTGCGAAATGCAAAATCAGGCATTCAGGGAGAGAA